>QHTP01000303.1 GCA_003220855.1 Gemmatimonadota bacterium | reverse complement strand
GCGATGCCACCAGCCGCGGCGCGAACACCTGGTTGAACAGCTCGGCCGCGGCGTCGCCCTCGAACAGCACCGGCCCGTTGTACACCTCGGCCACGGGGGTCTGGCGCAGGCGCGTGAGGCGCGCGGCCAGCGCGCGTACGCTATCGATCAATTGATTGCGGGCGGGGAGATCGGTGGGTGACCCGCCGTAGATGGTCACCGCGTCGCCCACGGGCATGCCGTCGACCGCCTGGGTCGAGGCGTGGATCCGCAGCTCCAGCCAGGGCGACGACCGCGTGAACGCCGAGCCCTCGCTGCTCAGGTAGCGGGTGCGGACCACGCCGGCGCTCCACGACACGCCGGAGGTGTACACCTCCGGGAAGGCGCGGAACGCGCCCGAGAGCCCGCGCACGAGCGCCTCGGCCGCGGCGCGGTCGAGCGGCGGTGCGGGCACGACGTCGGTGACGACGGCCGGCGGCTCCTTGGCGAAGTCGGGCAGGTGCTCGGTGCGGGTCTGGTTCTGGAGCGCGGCCTGTTTCTGGGCGAGCTGCTCCACTGCCCGCTTGTAGGCGCCGTCGGTGGCGAGCCACAGCTGGCGGCGGATCTCCTGGTACTGGTCGTCGAGCGGGAGCAGTGCCCCGCCCCGCAGCCCCGCCAACATGCTGAAGGCGGGACCCCCACCCATCCCCACGAAATTGGTGTTGTCGAACTCGTAGTCGCCCACCCGCAGCTCGACGCGCAGGCGGCGGACGCGGGCATCGGTGCCGTGCACCAGGCTGCCCAGGCTCGCCTCCGCCTCGGCCGTCTCGACCTCGTCGATGCGGTAGGCAACGAAGTACGGCCTGGGGAGCGTGTCGAGCCGCAGCTCGGCCATGGAGCGCGTCAGCTCGTCGCGCATGGCGCGGCTCAACGGGTCTGACTGGTTCGCGGCCGGCGGCGTCTGCGCCGCCGCGGCGCGCGCGCCGAGCCACAGCGCCGCGCCCGCCAGCAGGGCCCGTCTCATGGCGTGGCCGCCGCGCCGAAGGGCGGCGGCAAGATGGGCGGCCGCTCGCCGGACTTGAGCTTTTTCTGGACCTCGACCTGCGACACCAGCAGCCCGGGCGACACGGCGGACACGGGCACCCAGCCCGATTCGGCGCCGCACATGCCGTTGAATACGGCCATATGATCGTCCGCCGCGACGATCTTGGAGAACGTGGTGAGCGGCGTGCCGATGAAATCCACACCGCGCACCAGCTCCTCGCGGCCGTCGGGATACACGCGATACACCATCACCGGCATCACGTTGAAGGCGTTGGGAATGAAGCGCATGGTGATGGTGAAGCCGCCCTCGATGTCGTCGAACAGCAGGCCGTACGGCTTGTTCTCGCGCTTGATCTCGTCGATCAGCATGCGCTTGAGCTCCGCCTCGGAGTGCGGCTCCGCCGTCTCGACCACCAGGTTCGACTGGCGCGCCACCGGGGCGAGACCCAGCTGAGCCCGGCCGTGCCCGTTCGAGCTGGCGAATCCTTCGATAGGCGAGCGAGCCATGAGGAACGTCTTGAGGACGCCGTGCTCGACCACCGCCACGCGGCGTGCCTTCACGCCTTCGTCGTCGTAGCGATAGAACCCGGCCAGGTCGGAGCCGTCGAGCCGGCGCAGCGTGGGGTCGAAGTAGACGGAGAATCCGGAGGGCAGGACGGACTCGTTCACCTTCTTCCTGAATGTCTGCCCCTCGATGCCGAGCTTCTGGCGATGGCCCTCGACGCGGTGCCCGAACACCTCGTGGAAGAACACCGCGCTGGCCCGGCCCGAGAGGATGGCGGGGCCCGTGTAAGGCTCGAGCGCCGGCGCCCGGCGCAGCGCGTGCAGATCGTCGATCATCTTCTGCACCGCCGCCAGCACGGCGCGATCGTTCGGCAGGCCTTCGGGGGTGAAGGCCCAGAACGATTCGTAGCGCGGTAGCTCCATGCCGTCGTCGGCCTTGGAGAAGGCGGACACGTACAGGCGATAGATCGGCTGCGAGGTCTGGATCTCGGTTCCTTCGCTGTTCACGTACCAGCGCGAGTCGACCTCGGCGATGAAGACGGCGTCGGCCTCGTAGATATCGCCGTAGCGGGCGAACGGCGCTGTGTAGCGCCGGATCTTGTCTTCCCATACGCGTGGGTCGACGGCGATGCGGGCCACCGGCTCGGTGTAGGCTTCGCGTGGCTCCGCCGAGAAATCGGGCGCCGTATCCTCGGCCGCGACGCCGACGGCGGCGTTGGTCTTCACCCAGGTGAGCTGCTCGACGGCGCGCTTGTACTTGCGGTCGGTGGCGTACCACACGGCGGCGCGGATGGCGTCCGGGTCGTCGTCCACGGGGATCTCGGCCATCCCCTCGCCGAAGCCCATGAAGGCGCGGCCGGGCAAGCCGCCGCGCAGCGGGTGGGTATTGTCGAAACGGTAGTCGCCCACCCGCAGGTCCACGCCGAGCGCGCGGTGGCGGCGCTCGCCGCTCTGGGTGATCGCGCCGAACGAGCCCGCGACATTGAGCGTGTGGGCTTCGGTAATCTCGTAGCTCAGAAAGTAGGGCGCGGTGAGTTGGCCCTTGAAAGTGGTGAGCGAGCGGGCCAGCTCGGTGCGCATGGCATCGAGCACGGGCGAAGCGACGCGCGCCTGTCCTCCCGCCGCCAGGGGCACAGCGGCGCAAAGGAGCAGCGACAGTCGAAGGACAGGGGGTGAGGTCACCGGCTCGCCGACCGCCGCCGGCGGTCGAGCAGCGCCCGGCGCTGGCCGCTGCGGCGGGGCAGCGAGGCGCCGCGCGCCGTGCTGCGGCGCTCGCGCCCGATGCGGCGCTCGCGGACCGCGCGACGACGCGTGGCGCGGCGGTCCGGCTTGAGCCCCTGAGCGGCAAGGGAGAGCGGCGCCGGAACGCCACCCCACGCGATCGCGAACGCCGCGTTGCAGCGGGGGCACCG
>QHTP01000065.1 GCA_003220855.1 Gemmatimonadota bacterium | reverse complement strand
ATTGAGGACCCGGTTCGTGTAGAACAGGAGGGCCACGGGCACGGTGATCGACGAAAATCCGTACCCGAGGGCTCCATTCACCGTGGCGGCGAGGAGCGTGATGAGGATCAAGACGAGCGCGCTTGGCGTCACATGCATCGCATCCCGACTCGGTTGATGGTGCGTACAAAAACAAAAACCCGGCGCACGCTGGGGGTGGCCGGGCCTGGGAGCCGCTCAATGAAGCGAACTGGCTTGCGAGTTAGCTGTCCGTCCAACCCTCGGGGTGGGGGGGGCGGTTACAACAGCAGATCGGACGGCACATCGGCGTGGCGTGCATGTGGACGGGCAACCTAGGGCGACGCGCGGCGCGTGTCAACCGGAGACCCGCCGAATCGGAATGCGTACCCGCGTCGTCTCCCACTCGACGACCAGCTCGGTCCCCCCGCCGGTTGCCGGCGCGAACTTGAGCGTGAGCGTCTCGACGGGTGCGGGGAGGGACTCCGTGGCTGTCGTTCCGGCGCCCACATCCGCCTTGCGGACCGCGGCGTCGATGGGAATGCCCCACCGCTCGACGCCGCGGTTGACGACGATCTGCCACTTCGCTGCGCCCGGAATCGCGTAGAGGGAGTACGTCCCGGGCTCCACTCGGACGCCCGCGATCTCCGCCGGGAAGGGGACGTGGATGCTCGTGGCTTCGTTGGCGCCCAGCCGCCACGCCTGGTCGAACGGGACAACCCCGCCCATGACTTTGCGGCCGCGCGCCGACGGCCGGCCGTAGCACAGCTTGATCGTCGCATCGCCCACTTGGACCGCGATCGAGTCTAATGGGCTGGGGCGCTGTCCCAGGCGATCCGCTGGGCCGCGGATCCAGCACGAGGACGGAGCAACGTGCAGCGTCGCTATCAGCAGGATCATATTCATTCCTCAAGATACCAGCCTTCTCTCCGCGGCGCGCGCGTGCGCCTCGAGCCCCTCCGCACGCCCCAGCCAGACGGCGTCCTCGACGAGCGGCCGCGCGGCGGCACAGTCGGTGATGCGCAGCCAGGTCCGCACCCGCAGAAACGTGTATACCGAGAGTCCTCCGCTCGATCGCGCGGTGCCGCCGGTCGGCAGGACGTGGTTCGGACCGGCGCCGTAGTCGCCCAGGACTTCGGCGCTCCCGGCGCCGACGAACAGCGCGCCGTAGTGAGCGAGGCGAGGCGCGACCGCGTCTGCATCCCGCAGCTCGAGTTGGAGGTGCTCGGGAGCGATGGCGTCGCACGCCGCGATGGCGTCGTCCACGCTCGACACGACGATCGCGCCCCCGTGCGCCAGCGCCGCGCGCGCGACGCCGGCCGTCGGCAGGTCGCCCAGCCGGCAGGCGAGCTCACGCTCCACGCGTTCGAGCAGGGTGGCATCGACCGTCACCAGCACGGGCACGGCGTCGGGGTCGTGCTCGGCTTGAGCGAGCAGGTCCGCCGCGATCGTGGCGGGGTCGGCGCTCGAGTCCGCGAACACGATCAGCTCGGACGGACCCGCGAGCATGTCGGTCGCGACGGTTCCCGCGACGAGCTGCTTGGCCGCGGCCACGTAGCGGTTCCCGGGCCCGACGATGACGTCGCGCGGCGCGATGGGACCCGCACCGTAGGCGAGCGCCGCGATCGCCTGCGCCCCTCCCACGGCGAGCACGCCGTCCGCGCCCGCCACGGCGGCGGCCGCGAGGGTCAACGAGTGCGGCTTGGGGCTCGCCACCCAGACGTCCCCCACGCCCGCCACGCGCGCCGTCAGGGCGGTCATCAGCACCGAGGAGGGCAGGGGATAGCGCCCTCCCGGCGCGTAGCACCCCGCGCGCTCCATGGGCGCGATGCGGTGCTCCGCGACGCCGCCCGGCACCGGCACGCTCACCGGTCCGAGCGCGCGGCGTTGCGCCTCCGCGAATGCCGCGATCCGGGCCGCGACCCGCTCGAGTCGGGCGCGATCCTCGGCCGCAAGACGCGTCAGGGCCCGCGCCAGCTCGGGGCGGTGGTGATACAACGGCCCGCCGGGCAACACGTCCCCGACGCGCTCGGCATGCGCGCGCAACGCGCCCTCCCCCCGGGTCCGGACGTCCTCGACGATGCGCGTCGCGGCCGCGAGCGTCTCGGGATCCACGCAGGCGCCGCGAGCGGCCAGCTCGGCGACCGTGCGGCGACGCAGCAGGGGTGCGGCGGTCATGGCGCGTCCGCCGGAGCCTTCGCCCTCATCGGCCGCCGCGTGACCCCCGCGTGGCGGCGCGCCAGCTCGGTCCGCACCTCCGTGAGCGAGCCGCCTCCGCGGACCAGGGCGACGAGCGCCATGTACAAGAGGTCGGCCGCCTCGTGCACGACCGCACTGCGCGTTTCAGCCTCCGCCAGCTCGGCGGCCTCTTCGCGCAACTTCGCGGCGAGCAGCGCCGGGTCTTCCAGCAGCTTGCTGGTCCGCGAGTCGGGATCGGCCAGGGGAAGGGAGGCCGCCCGCGTGGCGATAGTGCGCTCGAGGTCGTCCAGAGCGAACTCCTCGGGCCAGCAGGCACGCCGCTCGAGGTGACAGAAGCCGGCGCCGTGCTGCCGCACCGTGAAGCGCAGCGCATCGCGATCACAGTCGAGATCCACACGCAGCAGCAGCTGCGTGTTTCCCGACGTCCCTCCCTTTACCCACAGCGCCTGTCGCGACCGCGACCAGTAGACGCCGCGGCGCTCCTGCACGGCCTGCGCCAACGATTCGAGCGTGGTCCATACCAGTCCCAGGGCCCGACCCCACTCGTCACACACTACGGTGGGCCAGACGCCGCCCTTCGCCCCGTGATCGCGGGGCTTCGTGAGCGGCGCGGCCACTGCTGCACCGAGCGTGAGTCGGCCGGTGTACAGCGCCATGCCCACCTGCGCGTCCGCCCCGATCCGGTCCAGGTTGGCGATCTCGGCGGACGTCGTGATCCCCCCCGCGGCCGTCACGCGCGCGTCGCCGGCGCCGCGCACCGCCGTCGCCACCGCCTCAAAGTCGAACCCGTCCATTGCTCCTTCGCGCTCCACCTGCGTGAAGAGAAATCCGCCGACGAGCGGAGCGAGCGCGCGGATCCGCTCGAGCACTGGGACGCCGGTTTCGCGGCGCCAGCCGTCCACCACGACCTGGCCGCGGTCGGCGTCCACCGCGGCGATCACCCGCTCGCGCGGCAGGGCGGCGCACAGCTCGGGGCTCGCCGCCGTGCCGATCACGATCTTGGCCGCGCCGGCGTCGAGCCACGCGCGGGCCGCGTCGAGGTCGCGGATCCCGCCGCCCACCCTGCAAGGCGCCCGGCGCACCATCTCGCGGATCAGCGCTGCGTTGGACCCGCGGCCGAGCGCGGCGTCCAGGTCGACGACGGCCACCTCACCCGCCACCGCGAACTCCTCGAGGCGCGCCAGCGGGTCGCCGCCGTCCAGCACGAGCTCGCGCCCGCGCCGCAGTTGGACCGCGCGGCCGTTGATGATGTCGATGCTGGGGACGATCATCGCCGCACCCGGATGCCGCGGAGCGACAGCTCGTCCTTGATGCCGCCGACGTCGTCGTCGCCGTCGTGGAACACCGATGCCGCGAGCACGGCGTCCGCGCCGGCGAGGAATGCCTCCGCCACGTGACCCCGGTCGCCAATGCCGCCCGACGCGATCACGGGCACGCGCACGGCACCGAGCACGGCGCGCAGCAGCTCGACGTCGGGCCCCGCGCGCGTACCGTCGCGGTCCCAGCTCGTCAGCAGGATCTCTCCCGCGCCCAGCTCGCTGCCCTCCCGCGCCCAGGCGACCGCGTCGGCCCGCCCGGCGCGCCGACCCCCATGCGTGAGCGCTTCCCACGCGGTGCCCGTGCGGCGCGCATCGATCGCCAGGACGACGCACTGGCTCCCGAAGTTGGCGGCGAGCTCGGGGAGCAGCGCGGGCCGCTCGATGGCCGCCGTGTTGACGCTGACCTTGTCGGCCCCGGCCGCGAGCAGCCGGCGCGCGTCGTCCACCGTGCGAACACCGCCGCCGACGGTGAGCGGGATGCGAAGGCCCTCGCGCACCCGGGTCACCGTCTCGATCTGGGTGGCGCGCCCCTCGGCGGACGCCGCCACATCGAGCACCACGATCTCGTCCGCGCCCTGAGACTCGTACAACGCCGCCTGCGACGCCGGATCCCCCGCGTCCCGGAGATGCTGGAACTGAACGCCCTTTACCACGCGGCCGTCTTTCACATCCAGGCAGGGCACGATGCGCGGCAGCAGTCCCGGCGCCGACGACGCGTCGGCCGCCGCCGGCGCGCCCGTCGCCCCGGCGAGCCAGCGCTCGAGCAGCGCCTCGCCGTAGGCGCCCGACAGCTCGGGGTGGAACTGACACGCGAGGATGCGGTCGCCTGCTTTCTCCAGGGCCGCCACGAACCGGATCCCGTGCGTCGTCCATGCGGCGATCCAGCCCGGTGGGGCCGCCCGCAGCGCGTACGAGTTCGCGAACGCCGCCACGCCCGTGGCGACCAGCCCTCGGTCCGACTGAGGCGTCACGGCGTTCCAGCCCAGGTGCGGCACGCGCACGCCATCCGGGAGGCGACGACAGGTGCCGGCGATGAGCCCCAGTCCCGCGATCCCCGGCGTCTCGTCGCTCCCCTTGCACAGCATCTGCATGCCGAGACAGACGCCCAGCAGGGGCGTGCCCCTCGCCACCGCCGCGGTGATCGCCTGGTCGAGCCCGCCGCTGCGGAGCGCCGCGATCCCGGCGCCGAACGCGCCGACTCCCGGGAGCACCACGCGCCCCGCCTCGCGCACCAGCTGCGGGTCGCTCGTCACCGTCACGCTCGCGCCGAGCCGCCGGAACGCGCTCGTGATCGAGGCGAGGTTCGCCACGCCGGAATCGACGATCACGACGTCAGCCATCGAGTGTCCCCTTGGTGGACGGCACGTCGGCGTAGCTGGTGCAGGCGATTGCCTGCTTCAGCGCGAGCGCCGTTGCCTTGAACGCGGCCTCCGCCTTGTGATGATCGTTCTCGCCCTTGAGCACGTCGACGTGCAGGGTGAGCCGCGCCGCGACGGCGAGCGAACGCAGCACATGCGCGACGTTCTCGCACGCGAGCCCCCCGATGCTGTCCCGCCCGAGGTCGAGCGTCACGTCAGCATAGGGGCGCCCCGACAGGTCCACGACGGCGCGCGCCAGGGCTTCGTCGAGCGGGGCGAAGGCCGATCCGAACCGCGCCACGCCCCGGCGCTCGCCCAACGCGCGGTCGAGCGCCTGCCCCAGCGCCAGCGCGCAATCCTCGGCGGTGTGGTGATCATCGATGTGGAGGTCGCCCTTGCAGGCGAGCGTCAGGTCCAGCCGGGCGTGGCGGCCCAGCGCGTCCAGCAGATGGTCGAGGAAGCCGACGCCCGTCTTCACGTCGACGCTACCGGTGCCGTCCAGGGCGAGCGTCACGGTGATGGACGTCTCGCGCGTGGCGCGCGTGACGGTCGCGGTGCGGGCCGTCATGGCCGGGGCCCTCCGGCGGCGAGCGCGGCATCGAGCGCTTCGCACAACCGTTCGAAGTCCGCCGGATCTCCTGGTAACGTGATCCGCAGCGACGTCTCGAGACCCGGGCGGCCCGGGAAGTCGCGCACCACCACGCCGCGGCCGGCGAGCGCCGTGCGGATCGCCTGGGCGCGCGCCCCGCACTCGACGAGCACGAAGTTCGCCTGCGAGGGCTGGGGCGCGAGCCCCCGGGCGGCGAGCCGGGTCGCGAGCAGGCCGCGCTCCACGCGGATGCGCGCGACGTGGGTGCGCAGCGGCTCCACACCGCGCTCGAGCTGCGCCAGGGCCAGCGCGATCGACGGAGCGGCGACCGAGTACGGACCACCTGCCGCACGCAGCACGCCGATCACGTACGGGCTACCCACCGCATAGCCCACGCGACAGCCGGCGAGCCCCCACGCCTTGGAAAACGTGCGGAGCACGAGGACGTTGGGTAGATCCCGCACGCCCGGCGTCAAGTCCTCGTCGGCGTACTCGACGTACACGTGGTCGATCAGGAGGAGCGCATTCGGGGCCGCCGCCGCGAGGGACCGCACTTGGGCGAGCGTCGCGACGGCGCCGGTCGGGTTGTTGGGCGACACGACGACCACGACACCCGTGCGGGCCTCGAGCCGCTCGAGGAACCCGTCGAGCGGGAAGGGGCCGTCCCGCCAGGGCACCCGGACGAGCGTCCCGCCCGCCAGCGCGACACAGCGATCGAACATGTCGAAACAGGGGTCGGGAAGGAGCGCGGTGCGGGCGGGCTCCAGAAACGCCCGGCACGCGCGGTCGATCGCCTCGTCGGCGCCGGCCGTCACGATCACGCGCTCGGGCGCCACGGCGAGGCGTGTGGCGAGCGCCGCTTCGAGTGTCGACACTTCGGGGTAGCGGCGCAACAGCTCCGGGTCGGCGCCCGCGAGCTGTGCGAGCAGCGCCCGTGGTGGCAGC
The DNA here is from genome assembly GCA_003220855.1 of Gemmatimonadota bacterium. Lineage (GTDB taxonomy): Bacteria > Gemmatimonadota > Gemmatimonadetes > Gemmatimonadales > GWC2-71-9 > AG41. The sequence continues at coordinate 13,314 of QHTP01000065.1, read as the reverse complement.
ACCCCCTCGTTCGAGTCGAGCTGCAGCGGCGCGGGTCTCCCCCCGGGGGCGGTGGGGCGGCGGTATGCGGCCTCCGGATCGATGCGTGACACGGGTCCCGAGGCGGGAGGAGTCGCCGTGGTCATGGGATGATCTGCGACAGGGACGACACGACGACGTCGGTGCCGCCGGCCGCCTTCACAGCGGGGATCACCTGTGGCAGCGCATCGCGCGGTACTGCGGCCTTCACCGCGTACCCGCCGTTCCCGAACAGCGGCGCCACGGTCGCCCGGCGCATCGACGGTAGCACCGCCACCACGGCGTCGAGACACTCGGCCGAGGCGTTCACCTCGAGCATCACCCGTCGCCGGGCGACGAGGACCGAATTCAAGAGCATCACGAGGTCGTCGATGCGGCGCCGCCGGGCGGGGTCTCGGAGGGCGGCGGGATTCGCGTACAGCCGGGTGGACGACCGCATCACCTCGTCCACCACCGCGAGGCCGTTCGCCCCGAGCGTCGCGCCGGTGGCGGTGTTGTCGACGATCACGTCGGCGTCCTCCGGCGGAAACACCTCCGTTGCTCCGTAGGAGCCCACGAACTCGGCGGAGAGGCCGCGCGTCGCGATCCAGCGGCGCGCTAGCCGCTCGTACTCCGATGCTACCACGAGAGGCCGCGCGGGCAGCGTGCCGTTTTCGAGCAGCTCTTCGGGCGCCGCGGCGACCACCTGCACCGGGTCGAGACCGGTATCGAGCAGCTCCACGACGTTTGCCTCGAGCTCCGCGACCCAGTCGGCGCCCGCGAACCCCAGGTCCCGGCTGCCGAGCGAGAGCATCTCCACAATGTTCTGAGGCTTGAGCGTTTTGGCCTCCGTGTCCGGGAGCGACACCTCCGGTCGATAGCCGCGGGCACTCGGCCGGATGCGGATCCCGGCGTCGCCCAAGAGCGTGAGGACGGCCTGCTCCATGCGGCCCTTGGGAAGGGCGAGTCGCAGGCAGGCCGAGGAAATGGATTCTCGGGACATGTGCACGGCTCCAATGTTCTAGCACCGACAAAAACACGACGCCGACTCCCAAGGGGAGCCGGCGTTGGCGAATGCATTCCACGGTCTACGAGCTACCCGTTGCTTGCTTGCGCCTCCGGCTGCCCCCGATGGAGCGGGTGGTGGTGATGATGCCGGTGGTGCAAGCGGGCAAGTTGCATAGCCGGTAACTAACCAGCGGGCACAACGCTGTCAACCACCCGATCGCATGGTTGACACGGCGAGACACGCGGGGTAAATACCGACCCATGATCGCACGCCGCGCCGCACCCTGTTGTTGTCCGCCCTGTCCGATGTGTGCTCGCTCTTCGGGGAGCGGACGCGGTTGTGGCGCTATGGCTGCCGGGATGGAATGACGCTCGATTAGATAACCGGCACACGCGACTCGATCTCGGGCCCGCTTCCGATGGAAGCGGGCCTTCTTGTTTTGGGGGAAACCATGACGCACGGCCAGCTGGCGACGAAGCGACGCATCACGCAGGGACGAGGCTTCACGCTGTGGCTCACCGGCCTGTCGGGGGCCGGCAAGTCCACGCTCGCGACCGCCGTGGCTGACGAGCTGCGCCGCGGCGGCGTCCGGGTCGAGACCCTGGACGGCGACGAGGTGCGCCAGAACCTCTCCAAGGGCCTCGGCTTCTCGCGCGAGGACCGCGACACCAACATCCGCCGCATCGGCTACGTGGCGAAGCTGCTCACGCGGAACGGGGTGGTGGTGATCAGCGCGGCGATCTCCCCATACCGCGCGGTCCGCAACGACGTACGGCGCGAGATCGGCGCGTTCGTCGAAGTGCACGTGAAGGCCTCACTCGAGGAGTGCGTGCGCCGCGACACCAAGGGGTTGTACGCCCGCGCCCTGGCGGGCGAGATCGCGCAGTTCACGGGCGTCTCGGATCCCTACGAGGAGCCGCTCGCGCCGGAGCTGGTGATCGACACGGAGCGCGAAGACGTCGCCACGAGCGCGACCCGGGTGATCGACCGTCTGCTCGAGCTGGATTACCTACGGGGTGGACCGGATGCTTAGCGCCCTCGCGGTGCGCGAGCGCGCCGCCGCGCTCTCCGGGGCGGATCCCGCGACGACGCTCGCCTGGGCCGTGGAGACCTTCCCCGGCAAGGTCGCCCTCACGGTGAGCTTCGGCGGGGGCGGGGTGGTCCTGGCGCACTTGATCAGCCGGATCGACCGCTCCGTGCCCGTGATTTTCCTGGACACCCGGTTCCACTTCCGCGAGACCTACGAGTTCAAGCGGCGCTTCGCCGAGCGGTACGGTCTCAATCTCGTGGAGCTCACCCCGCTCAGCGACCCGGGGCCGCTCTACCAGACCGACCCGGACCGCTGCTGCTTGCTGCGGAAAGTCGAGCCGCTGGAGCGCGCCATCGTCGCGTTCGACGCCTGGATCAGCGCCGTGCGACAGGACCAGTCCGAGGCCCGTCGGGCGACGGAGCTGGTCGAGTACCACGAGGTGAACGGGCACTCGATCGTCAAGGTGTTTCCGCTGGCGCGGTGGAGCCGGGCCGACGTGTGGCGCTACATCCGCGAGAACGCCGTGCCCTACCACCCGTTGCTCGACCAGGGCTACTCGAGCATCGGCTGCTGGCCGTGCACCCGACCCACGGCGCCGGGCGAGGCCGAGCGCGCGGGGCGGTGGAGCGGGAGCGGCAAGACCGAATGCGGGCTCCACACGTTCACCGCGAAACGGGAGGGGTGAGTCGTGCACGCTGAAACGACGACGATCGCGCCGCACGGCGGGGCGCTGGTGCAGCGGGTGCTCGAGGGTGAGGAGCGGCGGGCCGCCCTGTCGCGGGCGTCCGGGCTGCCATCCCTCACCCTCGACCCGCGCGGCGTGGCGGACCTGGGCCTGCTCGCCACGGGGGCCTACAGCCCCCTCACCGGCTTCCTCTCGCGCGCCGACTACCTGCGCGTGCTGCACGAGATGCGTCTGACGAGCGGCCTACCCTGGTCGCTCCCGATTACGCTCCGGGTCGCGGACGGGGCGGGGCTCCGGGACTCGGTGGCCCTGAAGGGTCCGGACGGGCGCGTTATCGGTCTGCTGGACGTGCGGGAAGTGTTCCGGCACTCCAAGGAAGAAGAGGCGGAGCTCGTCTACGGGACGAGAGACGCCCAGCATCCCGGAGTGGCGCAGCTGTACGCCCAGGGTGACCTGCTGGTCGGGGGCGAAGTCCGGCTGCTCGAGCGCGCCGCGCCCCTTTTTCCGGAGCTGGCGCTCGATCCCGCCGACACCCGGCGCGCGTTCGCCGAGCGCGGCTGGCGCACCGTAGTCGGCTTTCAGACGCGCAATCCGGTGCACCGCGCGCACGAATACATCCAGAAGGCGGCGCTCGAGACGGTCGACGGGCTGCTCCTGCATCCGCTGCTCGGCCCCACCAAAGACGACGACGTCCCCGCTGCCGTGCGCGTCTCGAGTTACCGCGTCCTGCTCGAGCGTTACTACCCGCGGGATCGCGTGCTGCTCGCCGGCTTCCCCGCGGCCATGCGCTACGCCGGTCCGCGGGAGGCCGTGTTCCACGCGCTGGTGCGCAAAAACTACGGCTGCACCCACTTCATCGTGGGCCGCGATCACGCCGGTGTCGGAAACTACTACGGGTCGTACGATGCGGCAGCAAAGTCCGGGAAATGTTGCGGAGCGGCACGCTGCCGCCGCCCGAGTTCAGCCGTCCCGAAGTGGTGCAGGTGCTGGCGGACGGATTGCGGGAGGTGGTCGTATGACATGGTCGACATGGGGCGCGGTGTTGCGTCGCATTCGGCGCGTGTTGCGCAAGATCACGGCAGCGGTGCAGCCGTGGGACTGGGACGAGCTGCCGGTCCGTCACTGGTGGGACGTGTACGCGAAATGAGCGTGTCGCGCGACAAGCCGCTGAGCGCGGTCGAGAGGGTGAAGCAGGAGAGCCGCGGGCTGCGAGGTGATCTCGCCGACCAGCTCGTCGCCCCCGCCGATCATTTCTCGGGCCCGGGCGCCCAGCTGCTCAAGTTCCATGGGACGTACCAGCAGGAGGACCGCGACCAGCGTCGCGAGCGCCGGGGCGGCGACGCCGACCCGGCGCACCAATTCATGGTGCGTTGCAAGATTCCCGGCGGCGTGTTGAGCGCCGTTCAGTATCTCGTGATCGACGAGCTGGCCGACCGCTACGGCAACGGCACCCTGCGCGTGACGACGCGTCAAGGCAACCAGTTCCATGGCGTCTTGAAGGGCGATCTCAAGGCGACAATACGCGCCGTGAACGACGCGCTCGTCACGACGCTCGGCGCCTGCGGCGACGTGGTCCGCAACGTGGTGTCGTGCCCCGCGCCCGTGGCCGGTGGCCTGCGAGAGCAGGTGCTCTCCGTCACCCGGCGCCTGTCGGATCATCTGTTGCCCCGAACGCACGCCTATCACGAGATCTGGCTCGACGGCGAGCAGGTGGCGGGCGGCCCTTCGGGGGGGGAGGCCGAGCCGATCTACGGGCCCGGCTACCTGCCGCGCAAGTTCAAGGTCGCGTTCGCATTCCCGGACGACAATTGCTGCGACGTCCACTCGAACGACCTGGGCTTCCTGGTGGTCGCGGAACGCGGTCACCTCGTCGGCTTCAACGTCCTCGTGGGTGGCGGGATGGGGAAGACCCACGGCAAGGAAGACACGTATCCACGGCTTGCAGACGCGTTGGGCTTCGCCAGGACGGGGGAGGTTGTGGAGGTGGCGGAGGCGGTGGTCAAGGTCCAGCGCGATCACGGCAACCGCGGCGACCGCCGCCACGCGCGCTTGAAGTACCTGATCGACGCACAGGGGCTCGACCGGTTCCGGGACGAGGTAGAGCGTTACCTCGGTCGTCACCTCGCTCCGCCCCTGCCGGTCGAGGTCTCGGGCATCGAGGATCATCTCGGCTGGCACGCACAGGATGACGGCCGCTCGTTCCTCGGCCTCTTCATCGAGAACGGCCGCGTGCAGGACGGCGACGGTCACAAGCTGCGGAGCGCGCTGCGCCGCATCGTGAAGACCGTGCACGCCGGCGTCCGTTTCACGCCGCAGCAGAACCTCTTGCTGACCGACATCCCCGACCGACGACAGGGCCTCGTGGACCGGATCCTGGCCGACCATGGTGTCGCCCGGCCGGGTGCCGACGCTGTGTCGACTGTACGGCGCTGGTCCATGGCGTGTCCGGCGCTGCCGACGTGTGGGCTCGCGTTGGCCGAAGCGGAGCGGGTTCTGCCCGATGTCATCGCCGAGCTCGAGCGCGAGCTCGAGACGCTGGGCCTCGCCGACGCGACGCTCACGGTTCGCATGACGGGCTGTCCCAACGGCTGCGCCCGGCCGTACACGGCCGACCTCGCGTTCGTGGGCCGATCACTCAACAAGTACGCCGTCTTCGTCGGCGGCAGCATGCTCGGCACGCGGCTCGCCACGCAATACGCCGATCTGGTTCATCGCGACCGGCTCGTGACCACAGTGCGACCGCTGTTCGAGCGCTATCGCGACGAGCGGCTCGCGGACGAGCGATTCGGGGATTTCTGCGACCGGGTCGGGGTCGAGGCGCTGCGCTCTCTCCGCGGTGCGGAGAGGGGGAGCGAGGCGGTGAGGTAGGTTCGCAATGACCGCGTTCTATCCGGTGTTTCTCGACCTGCGCGGCCGGCGCGCCGTGGTGATCGGCGGCGGCGCCGCGGCCGAGCAGAAGGTGCGTGGCTTGGTCGCGGCGGGCGCCCACGTCACGCTGGTGAGCCCGGACGTCACGCCGGCCCTGACGGACCTCGGGCGCCGGGGTGCGATCGAGTTACGGCGCCGCGGCTATCACGACGGCGATCTCGCTGGAGCCTGGCTTGCTATTGCAGCCGTCAATCGCACGGTCAACGCAGCCGTCTGGGCCGAGGCCGAGCGACTGGGGGTGCCGCTCAACGCGGTGGACGATCTCGAGCATTCGAGCTTCATAGCGCCGGCGATCCATCGCGAGGGCGACATCACGGTCGCGGTCTCGACCGGCGGCAAGAGTCCCGCGCTGGCCGTGCGATTGCGCCAGCGCATCGCGCGGCTCGTGGGGCGCGCCGAGGCCCGGCTGTGTGCGTTGCTGGGCGAGCTACGGCCGGAGCTGGCCGCGCGCGTCCCGGACGCCCGCGCGCGCACGGCGTTGTGGTATGCGATCGTGGATTCGGACGTGATCGACTTCGTGCGGCGGGGAGACATCGAGGGGGCACGGGGGCGGATCGAGGAGTTGATCGGTCCTCACCCCCTGTCCCCCTCTCCCTTCGGGAGAGGGGGGACGGTCTCTCTGGTCGGAGCCGGCCCGGGCGACCCGGGCTTGATCACGGCGAAGGGCCTCGAGCTGCTGCGATCGGCCGACGTGGTGGTGTACGATCGACTCGTCTCGCACGCGCTCCTTGCCCAGGCACCGGCTGAGGCCGAGCGGATCTTACGGGGGACCGATCAACAGGATGTCAACGCGTTGCTCATCGAGCGTGCTCGGGAGGGGCTCAGCGTCGTTCGCCTCAAAGGTGGCGATCCGTTCGTGTTCGGCCGCGGCGCCGAAGAGTGCGCGGCACTGCGCGCCGCCGGCGTGCGGTACCAGGTGGTCCCCGGCGTGACGTCGGCGACCGGGGTGCCCGCGGCCGCCGGCATTCCGGTCACGCACCGGGGGGTGGCGTCGGCTTTCGCTGTCGTCGCGGGGCACGAGTGCGAAGGCCCGTCCGACCTCGACTGGGAGGCGCTCGCCCGCGTGCCCACGCTCGTGGTGCTGATGGGGTTGTCCGCGCTGCCGGACATCGTTGCGCGGCTGCGGGCCCAGGGGGCGGCGCCCGACACACCGGTCGCCGTGATCGCGAGCGGCACCCTCCCCGAGCAGCGCACCGTGGTCGGGAGCTTAGGCGACATCGCGGACCTGGTCGCCGGCGCGGGGCTCGAGCCGCCCGCTACGGTTGTGATCGGTGAGGTGGTGCGCGTGGGATTGACTCATCCCGTAGGGGAGTTAGTATCCCGGCCATGAGCATCCGTCGCGGCAACCGGCCGATTACGAGCATTACCATCCGACTCTTTGCGAGAGGCGGCGTGCTGGCACTCGGCTGACGGATACTCGATCCCGGACATGCACGGCGCGGCCTCTCGCAACACGAGAGGCCGTTTTGCTTTTGTGATCCACCAGGGGAGGCCAGGTTGTGAATCCGGTATTGTACGACACGACACTACGCGACGGCACACAGCGCGAAGGCCTGTCGCTCTCGGTCGACGACAAGCTCAAGATCGCGCGACGGCTCGACGAGCTGGGCATCCAGTACATCGAGGGCGGGTGGCCGGGATCGAATCCCAAGGACGCCGAGTTCTTCCGTCGCGTCAAGACGGAGCCATTGCGACAGGCGAAAGTTGCGGCGTTCGGGATGACGCGCCGGGCCGGCCAGCGTTGCGAGGACGATGGCAATATCCGGGCCCTGCTCGAGGCCGAGACGCCGGTTGTGACGCTCGTCGGCAAGAGCTCGACCATGCACGTGGAGCGCGTGCTGGAGACCAGCCGCGAAGAGAACCTCTGTATGATCGCGGACAGCGTCGCCTTTTTCCGCGAACGCGGCAAAGAGGTCATCTACGACGCGGAGCATTTTTTCGACGGCTATCGCCTGGACCCGGGCTACGCCGTGGCGACGCTCCGCGCGGCGGCTGAGGCCGGGGCGCACTGCATCGTTTTGTGCGACACCGACGGCGGCGAGCTGCCCGACACCGTCGGCGAGCGGGTGCGCGAGTTGCGCAGCCAGCTCGACACGCCCCTTGGGATTCACCCCCACAACGACAGCGCACTGGCCGTGGCGAACGCGCTCGCCGCCGTGCGGGCCGGATGCGTCCACGTGCAGGGAACCATCAACGGCTACGGCGAGCGCTGCGGCAACCTCGACCTGATACCACTCATCGCCACGTTGCAGCTCAAGCTGGGCTACGCGGTGCTGCCGCCGGACCAGCTGCGTCGCGTGACGGACGTCGCACACTTCGTGGCGGCAGTGGCAAATCTGAATCCCGACGCCCACGCGCCGTACGTGGGCGCCAGCGCGTTTGCGCACAAGGGCGGGATTCACGTGGCGGCCGTGGCCAAGCTGCCGGAGAGCTATCAGCACATCGATCCGGCCCTCGTCGGGAATGAAATGCGCGTGGTGGTGAGCGAGCTGTCAGGGCGGCAAAATGTGCGGCTGCGGGCTGGTGAATTGGGGCTCGGGGCTCGGGACTCGGACTCCGAGATCTTGCGAAGGGTGAAGGAGCTCGAGTTTCGAGGGCACCAGTTCGAAGGAGCCGACGGCTCATTCGAGATGCTGGTGCGGCGCTCCGCCCCCGACTATCGGCCGCCGTTCGAGCTGCTCGGGTTCACGGTCATCGTCGAGGGCCGGAGCGGAGGGACGACGACGGCACAGGCGATGGTGCAGCTACGGGTGGACGGGGAAGTGATTCACACCGCCGCCGAGGGCGCGGGCCCGGTGAACGCGCTCGATTGCGCGGTGCGCAAGGCGCTCTTGCCGCGCTACCCGGAGCTCGCGGACGTCCACTTGGTGGATTACAAGGTCCGCATCGTGGACGAGCACCTCGGGACGGGCGCCCGTCCGCGCGTGGTGGTCGAGTCCGCGCGCGGGGCGGAGCGCTGGAGCACCATGGGGTGCTCGGAGAACATCATCGAGGCGAGCTGGCAGGCGCTGCGGGATGGGCTGGAGTTGCCGCTGCTACGCGGTCACACCGCCGCCGCTTCCTCCTCCGCCGCCGGCTCAGCGGCCACCGGGGCCGTGAAGGGCACCACCTTGCGGAACGAGTCGCGGTAGCGCTCCCACGCGTCGAGAATGGCGCGCCCCCGCGCGCTGCCCGTAGCCCCGACGTGCTCACCGAGCAGGCCGAGGACGAGCCGCTCGTCGGACTCCTCGAGCGCCCGCGCCTGGACCATGTCGCCGTTGCAACGGGCCGTGAAGGTCTCCGCCTCGTCGAGCACGTAGGCGATGCCGTTCGACATCCCGGCGGCAAAGTTGCGCCCCACGGGCCCGAGCACGACCACCACGCCCGCCGTCATGTACTCGCAGCAATGAGCGCCGGCGCCTTCGATTACCGCGATCGCTCCGGAGTTGCGCACCGCGAAGCGGTCTCCCGCCCGCCCGGCCGCGAACAGCTTGCCCCCCGTGGCGCCATAGAGCACGGTGTTGCCCAGCAGGACCTGCTGATCGGCGACCCCCGCGAGCACGCTCTCTCGGAACGGGCGGATGACGATCTCGCCCCCCGAGAGTCCCTTGGCGACGTAGTCGTTCGCTTCGCCCTCGAGCTCGAGTCGCATGCCCGGGAGCGCGAACGCTCCGAAGCTCTGGCCCGCGCTGCCGCGGAACCGGAGGCGAATCGAGCCGGGCGCGAGCCCGACGTTGCCGACGCGGTCGGCGATGCGCCCGGCGATACGCGCCCCCACCGTCAGATGGTGGTTCCCGATGTCGTACACGCCGGCAAACGGGCGCCCCTCGTCCAAGCGGGGGCCGAGCGTCTGGAGGATCTCCTCGTCCAGCGACTCCACACCCGGGCGATCGTTGCGCGCCACGGTCCGATGCCGCGGGGCGTCGCGATCCGCCGCCGGGTCGGCGAGGAGGAGCGACAGGTCGAGCATCTGTGCCCGCGGCACCTCCGGGCGATCCACCCGCTCGAGCAGTTCCGCGCGCCCGATGACATCGTCGAGCGTGCGGTAGCCGAGCTCCGCGAGAATGCGACGCACGTCCTCGGCGATCCAGGTGAAATAGGCCACGACCTGCTCCGGCTTGCCCGCGAACTTCTTGCGCAGCTCGGGCTTTTGCGTTGCGATCCCCGTGGGACAGCTGTTCAAGTGACACTGCCGCGCCATGTCGCAGCCTATCGACACGAGGGCCGCGGTGCCGAACCCGTAGGTCTCCGCACCCAGCAGCGCCGCGATCACCACGTCGCGCCCGGTCCGGAGGCCCCCGTCGGTGCGCACCTCGATGCGATGGCGCAGGCCGTTCTCGATCAGTAAAGCCTGCGTCTCCGCCAGCCCCAATTCCCACGGCTGGCCCGCATGCTTGATGGATGACAGGGGCGACGCGCCCGTCCCGCCGTTGTGCCCAGATATGAGCACGTAGTCGGCGTAGGCCTTCGCCACTCCGGCCGCCACGCGGCCCACCCCGGCTTCGGCTACGAGCTTCACGCCCACCCGCGCGCGAGGATTCACCTGCTTGAGATCGTGAATCAGCTGCGCCAGGTCCTCGATCGAGTAGATGTCGTGGTGCGGCGGCGGCGAGATCAAGGGCACGCCCGCCACCGAGTGCCGCAGCCGCGCGATCAAGGCCGTCACCTTGTGGCCGGGGAGCTGCCCGCCTTCGCCCGGCTTCGAGCCCTGCGCCATCTTGATCTCGAGCTCGTCGGCACGCACCAGATAGTGCGTCGTCACGCCGAAGCGCCCCGACGCCACCTGCTTGATGCGGTTGTCGGCCCGGTCGCCGTTCTCGAGCGGGGCGTACGTATCCGGGTCTTCGCCTCCTTCGCCCGAGTTGGAGCGCGCTCCCATCCGGTTCATGCCGATCGCCAGCGTGCGGTGCGCTTCCGGCGAGAGGGCGCCCAACGACATCGCCGTGGAAATGAAGCGGCGACGGATCGTCTCCGCGGGCTCCACCTCGTCGATGGGGATCGGCGTGCCCGGCCGGATCGCAAGCAGGTCGCGCGGGGTCGCGGGCAGACGTGCCGTCACCCGGGCCTTGAAGTCGTCGTAGGCTTGCGGTGTGTCGGCTGACACAGCTTTTTGCATCGCCCGCACCAGCGGCGGCGACCAGCCGTGGTCCTCACCGTCGCGGCGATAGCGCACGCGGCCATAGTCGGGCAGCGCTTCGGGCGTCGCGCTCTCCGGGTAGGCCGCGCGCTGGCGCGCCAGCACGTCCTCGGCGATCTCGGCGAACCCGATTCCCCCGATCGTCGACACGGTGCCGGTGAAGCAGCGGTCGATCACCTCGGCGCCGAGTCCCAACGCCTCGAAGATCTGTGCCCCGCAGTACGACGACAGCGTGGAGATGCCCATTTTGGAAAGGATCTTGAGCAGCCCCTTTTCGGCCGCCGCGCGGAACTTGGCCGGGGCATTGTGGTCTTCGACGTGCCGCCGCACCGATTCGAGCGCCAGCCAGGGATGCACCGCTTCCGCCCCGAACCCGATGAGGGCCGCGAAGTGGTGTACGTCCCAGGCATCGCCCGCTTGAGCGACGAGACTTACGCGAGTCCGCCGGCCCTTGCGGAGCAGGTGCTGGTGCACGGCACCGACGGCGAGGAGCATGGGCAGCGGAGCGCGCTCGCGCTCGGCCGCGCGATCGCTGATCACGAGGATCTGTGCGCCCTGCTCGACCGCGCTACCGGCGGTGCGGCACAGGGCATCGAGCGCCGCGCACAGCGACTCGGGGCCGCCCGCCGCCTGCCACGCGGCGTCCAGCGTCACCGCCTGCGCGCCGACGAGCGTCCCGAGCGCCGCCATCTCGTTGTCGAGCAGGACGGGGTGCTCGTTCCGCACCAGGGGCAGTCCGGTGGGGCGGTCCGCGAGCAGCGAGCCGCGGCGGCCCAGGTGCATGCGCAGCGACATCACGAGCGTCTCGCGCAACGGATCGATCGGCGGGTTCGTGACCTGAGCGAACCGCTGGCGGAGGTAGGCGTACAGGCCCGGAGCCACGCGTGCGAGGGGCGGGATCGGCGTGTCGTCGCCCATGCTCCACACGGCATCCTGCCCCTCGCCGCCCATCGGCTCGAGCACATAGCGCAGGTCTTCGAAGCTCCAGCCGAACGCGAGCTGGCGCGCGAGCTGTTCGGCCTCGGATGCTCCGTCGGTCGCTCCGGCCGTCGGCCGCAGGGGCCGGATGCTCTTCGCCGCCCAGCGCGCGTACGGACGGCGACGCGCGACTTCGCGCTTCGCCTCCGCGTTGTGGAGGATCGCCTTGCGCCGCGTGTCCACCACCAGCAGCTCGCCCGGGCCGAGCCGCCCGCTCTCGACCACGCTCGCGGGGTCCAGGTCCACGAGCCCGACCTCGGAGCCCGCCACGACGAGACCGTCGCGCGTGACCTTGTAGCGGCAGGGGCGCAGCCCATTGCGGTCGAGCGCGGATCCGACCATCACGCCGTCCGAGAACGCCAGCGCGGCCGGTCCGTCCCACGGCTCGACCAGGCAGTCGTGGAACTCGTAGAAGCCGCGCAGCGAGGGGTCCATCTCGACGGCGCCCTCGTGCGCCTCCGGCACGAGCATCATGAGCGCGTGCACCGGGTCGCGGCCCGAGCGCACCAGCAGCTCGAGTGCGTTGTCGAGGCTGGTCGAGTCGCTCCCCTCGGCCCAGATCACCGGCTTGAGCCGGTCGACGTTCTCGCGCCACAGCGGTGAGGCGAGCGCCGGCTCGCGCGCGCGCATCGCATTGCGGTTGCCCCACAGCGTGTTGATTTCACCGTTGTGCGCCAGCAGCCGGAACGGCTGGGCCAGGGGCCAGCTGGACGTCGTATTGGTCGAGTAGCGCTGGTGGAACACGGCCAACGCCGTCTGGAAGTCCGGCGACTCGAGGTCGGGGAAGAACGCGCCGAGCTGGGTCCCGGTGAGCAGCGCCTTGTAGACGATGGTGCGCGCCGAGAGAGAGCAGACGAAGAAGGACTCCAGCTCCGCCCCGCCGTCCGCCACGCGGGCGTCGATCGTCTTGCGCGCGAGGTAGAGGGCCCGCTCCCACGCGGCGGCGTCGCCGCGCCGGTCGGCCGCCGGACCGATGAGCACCTGGCGAATGGTGGGACAGGTGGCGCGTGCGCCCGCGCCCAGCACGTCGAGGCGCACGGGCACCTCGCGCCATCCCAGCACGCTCAGGCCGTCGCCGCGCAGCACGCCCTCGATGATGGCGGTGACGCGCGCGAGGTCCGTGGCCTCGCGCGGTAGAAAGAACATGCCGACCGCGAACGCTTGGCCCGCCGCGAGCGGTAGTCCGAGCCGCTCCGCCTCGCGATAGAACAGCGGCGCGGGAATCTGCGTGAGCACGCCGGCGCCGTCGCCCGAGCTGTCGCTGGCCGCGGCGCCGCGGTGGGCGACGCGCTTAAGGGCTTCGAGCGCGAGGCGCGCAACCTCGTGCGAGCGCTCCCCCGACGCGCGCGCGACGAACCCGACCCCGCACGCGTCTTGCTCGCGCCACGGGTTCAGGTCCGGGGCGCGGGTGTGCATCCAACGCGTGTTCCCTCGGGGCATCGCGTGTCCTCCAGCCGTATCCGTCGCTTGCCAAAAAGAAGGCCCGCTCTTTGCGAGCGGGCCGTGGTGTCTGGGATCGTCTACACGCTACGCCGCCCGCTCGCTCCCGTCGGTGGGAGCCGGATTCAGAT
>QHTP01000064.1 GCA_003220855.1 Gemmatimonadota bacterium | reverse complement strand
CTCGCGAGACCGCCGGTGGCGATCACGTGGGGAGCCTTGCCGTTCGGCCACTCGGCCTTGATGCGCCGCACCAGACCGTCGACCGCGTCCGCGGTGCCGAGCAGGACGCCCGCGCGGATCGCCTCCTCCGTGCGCCGTCCGATCGCACGCGTCGGCGGGGCGAGATCCGTGGCGGGGAGCTTGGCGGTGCCCCGAATGAGCGCGTCCGACGCCGTGCGGATCCCGGGCATGATCACCCCGCCCAGAAAGTGCCCGTCCGCGGTGATGCAATCGAAGGTCGTAGCGGTGCCGAAGTCGACGACGATGGTGTCGCTGTGGAACAGCTGTGCCGCGGCGAGCGTGTTGAGGATGCGGTCCGCGCCGACCTGCAGCGGCTCTTCCACGTCGAGCGTGATCGGCAGCTTGGAGCGGCCGTCCACCACCACGGGCACCACCGTGGTCGCACGCTCCACCGCTTCGCATAAGCCCTGCGTCACGGGGGGCACCACGGACGCGACGACCGCCGCCCGGACCTCCTGGGTGGAACGGCCCGCCTGGGCGAGATACGACGTGAGGGTCGACGCCCACTCGTCGGGCGTGCGCTGCGGGGTGGTGGTGAGCCGCCAGTGGGACTCGAGGCTGTCGCCCCGGAACAGGCCGACTTTGGTCTCCGTGTTGTTGATGTTGATCGCGAGGAGCATGCAGCTAAGCTACGTCGCGGAGTCACGTCACGGAAAGACGTCTCGGAGTGACGTCGATTCGTGACGCCTTTCCCCGACGTCTTTCCGTGACGTCTTTCCGTGACGCCTTTGCTTCCTTCATCTATGCCAGCTCCACGTGCCCCTCGCGCACGGCGATGGTCGCCGCGCCGAGATCGACGAGCAGGGCGCCGTCCGGGCGGAGGCCGCGCGCCCGGCCCGCAGCAGGCGAGCGCAGCTGGCGGCCCAGGAGCCAGTCGCGTGCCGCGAACGCGGCACACTCGCGCTCGGAGAGCGCGGCCGCTCCCGTAGCTCCCGTCAGCCCCGCGAGCGCCGGCACCAGGCGATCCAGCAGGTCGATGCGCCGCACTGCAGGCAGCCACTCGGCGAGCGTCACGGCCCGGCGCGCCACGGCGCCGGGAATCGGGTTGCACACATTGGCGCCCACGCCGACCGCGAGCCACTGCAGTGCCTCGCCCTGCCAGCGTCCCTCGCACAGGATGCCGGCGAGCTTGCGCTCCGCGAGCAGCACGTCGTTGGGCCACTTGAGACGCGCTTCGGGACGTCCCAGCAGCGCATCGACCGCGTCCGCGACGGCGAGCCCGACGCGGACCGACATCACGCCCAGCTCGACGCGCGCGGGACGCAGCAGCATGCCGAGCCACACGCCTCCCACGGGTGAATGCCAACTCCGGCCGTCGCGCCCGCGGCCCGCGGTCTGCTCTTCCGCGATCACGGTGGTGCCCGCGGCCGCGCCCTGCGCGCCCAGGTCGTGGAGGGCGTCGAGCGTCGAGCCGAGCTGGCGGAACACGCCGCACTGCGGCACGCCCCAGCGCAGGGCGAGGTCGACGGCGGGAACGCCGTCGAGCGCTAACCGCGCCACAGAGCGTAGACGATGGTCAACCGACTCGCCCCGCCACCAACGCGACGATTCCCACGAGCATCGCTCCTTTGAGGAGCACACTGTTCCGGGTGGTGTGTCCAGCGAACAGGCGGCTCGCGACCGCGAGCACCGCGAGCTGGGCGAACAGCGCGATGAGAAAGTAGGCCCCGCCATAGTGGGCCTGCGCCGGCAGCGCCAGGGAAAGCGGGACGAACGCCGCCGCCAATACCGCCGCGATGACTCCCGCCCGCCGGGCGCCGAGCACGAGCGGCAGCGTGCGCCGGCCCAGCGCGGCATCCCCTGCCTGGTCGTCGAGATCCTTTACGATCTCGCGCACCAGGTGCAGCCACGCCGCGAGGGTCCAGGGAACGAGGCCGGCGGCGGGCCGATCCACGGCGATGGCGCCGTACAGGAGCGGGAGCCCCGCGACGAGCGCCACCGCCACGTTCCCGGGCAGGCCGCGGCGCTTGAGTACGGGCGAGTACGCGATCATCACCACGAGCGCCGCGGCGCCCACCAGGACGGCGCTGCCGTTCACGAGTGCCGCCGCCGCCAGACCGACCAGCGTGCCGGCCACGACGCACAGGTCCGCGGTCCCGCGCGCGAGGCGCCCCGCGGCGAGGGGGCGCTCGCCGCGCGGCCGGTTCACGCGGTCTCCCGCGCGGTCCCAGATGTCGTTGAGCGCGTTGCCCGCCGCCCCGAAGCCCACGGCCGCCAGGCTCGCGAACCACAGGACGCGCGGCGTGGCGAGCGCGCCGAGCGCGATCCAGCCGCCGGCGAGGACGCCGAGCGCGGCGAGCAGCAGATTGTGGGCGCGGACGAGCCGCAGCACGTCAAGCACCGAGCACGTCCGCGTACAGCTGCTCGTAGCGGGGCACGACGCGGTCCGCGGCGAAGTCGAGCGCCCGCCGCGCGGCCGCGTCCCGGAGCCGGGCATGGAGCGCCCCGTCCCGCAACGCGCGCACGCCGTTGGCGATCATCGCGTCGACGTCCCCGGGGGGCGACAGAAAGCCCGTCTCCCCGTCCACCACCACCTCGGGCAGACCGCCCACCGCGCTCGCGAGCACCGGGACCGCGCAGGCCATCGCTTCGAGCGCGGCGAGCCCGAACGACTCGGTCTCCGAGGGCAGCAGGAACAGATCACTGCCCCGCAGGATGTCGGCCACGTTGTCCACCTTGCCGAAAAAGCGGACGTCGCGCCCCAGTTTCAGGCGGTCGGCCTCCTGCTCGGCGGCGTCGCGGTCCGGTCCGTCGCCCACCAACACGAGCGTGGCCGGGAGCTCCCGACGGATCCCGGCGAACACGCGCACCACATCGCGCACACGCTTGACCGGCCGGAAGTTCGAGACGTGCACCAGGACCTTGTGGCCGGCCGGAGCGAGCGAACGGCGGCAGCCCGGGTCTACGGCGGGGTGATACTCGGTCACGGCGACGAAATTCGGAATCAGCACCACATCGCACCCCGCGCAGCCGAACGCGCGATAGGTCTCGTCGCGGAGGAACGCCGACACCGCGGTCACCCGGTCCGACTGCTCGATCGAGAACTTGGTGAGCGTGTAGTAGGAAGGGTCCTGGCCCACCAACGTGATGTCCGTGCCGTGCAGGGTGGTGACGATCTTCAGGTCCTGCTGTCCCTTCAGCATCTGCTTGGCGAGCCACGCCGTGGCCGCGTGGGGGATGGCGTAATGCACGTGCATGATGTCGAGATGCTCCCGCATCGCCACTTCGTGCTGCTTCACCGCGAGCGCCAGCGCATAGGGGGACGAGTGCTCGAACAGCGGGTACTCGGGCTGGGTGACCTCGTGGAAGGTGACCCGCTCGGCGTAGCCCCGCAGCCGGAAGGGACTCGCGTAGGAGACGAAGTGGATCTCGTGCCCCCGCCGTGCGAGCTCGAGGCCCAGCTCCGTGGCGACAGCCCCGGAGCCGCCGTAGGTCGGATAACAGGTGATACCGATTCTCATCTCAAGAACGTGATACCGATTCTCATCTCAAGAACGGGGAATGGGGAAGGGGGAATGGGGAAGGGTCACGGCGTGCCAGCGATCGCTGATGCGAGCGGCCAAAACGTCAGGACGCTCGGTCGCGTCGAGAGACCATACCCCTTCCCCTTTCCCCATTCCCCTTCCCCCGGGTATCTGATTCCTGAACCACGTCTCTTGTCTTTTCGCGTACCGCCGCGTGGCCACCACGATCGCCTCCCGCAGCCCCCGCTCCGGCAGCCGTCCCGCGAGCATCGCCACCACCTCACGGTAGCCCACGCCGTCCAGCCCCGGCGCATCCGGGGCCACCGACCGGTCGAGGGTGCGGCGAACCTCGGCGACGAGCCCGGCCGTGAGCATCGCGTCCACCCGGTCGGCGATGCGCCGCTCGAGCGCGTCGCGCGGCAGTGTGAGATGAATGTACCACGGACGCATCGCGCCGGTCGCGCGCGCGTGCTCCTGCCACCAGCTCAGGCCGCGTCCGGTGAGGAGCGCCACCTCGATCGCGCGCGCGGCGCGCTGGCGCCCCCCGCCAGCGAAGCGCCGGTCCAGGCGCGCCGCCCAATGCGCCAGACGCGCCACCGGCAGCCGCGCGGTCCAGACGCGCAGCCGCTCGCGACGCACGGCGTCGAGCGGCGGCTCGTGGAACAGGCCCTCCGCCAACGCCCGCACGTAAAAGCCCGTTCCCCCCACCACCACCGGTTGGCGGCCGGCGGAACGGATCTCGGCGAGCCACGCCGCCGCGTCGCGCGCGAATTGCCCCGCGCTGTAGCGCTCGCCGGGCTGCACCACGTCGAGCCCCACGTGCGGCACCCGGGCCAGGAGCTCGTCCGGCGGCTTCGCGGTCCCGATGTCCAGGCCGCGGTACACCTGGCGCGCGTCCGCGGAGACGACGCTGATGGGCTCGAGCGCGGCCCACGCCGCGACGACCGCCGTCTTGCCGACGCCGGTGGGGCCGACGATGACCGGGACGAGCGGTGGGGCGCCCCGCTCAGCTTCTCCCAAATCTCCGCTCCAGCTCCCCGCGCGGCAGTTGCACCACCGTGGGTCGGCCGTGCACGTCGTGGGCCGGGAGCGTCGCGCCGAGCAGCCGGAGCACGAGCTCCCGCATCTCCTCCAGCTCGAGCCGCTGGCCCGCCTTGATGGCCGCGCGACAGGCGAACGTCGCCGCGAAGCGCTCCAGCCGGTTGGCGAGCGCGCCGAACCGCCCGCCCGCGAGATCGGCGACGAGCTCCTGGAAGCAACGCGCGGCGTCGAATCGGGGATGGGGGTTGGGCGCGGTGTGCACGACCACGCTCCGACCAGAGAACGGCTCCACCTCGAAGCCCACGCGGCGCAGCAGCTCGCGGTGCGCCTCGATGGCCTCGAGCTCGGGACCCGAGAAATCGAGCGTGAGCGGCAGCAGCAGCCGCTGTGCCGTGGCGCCGTCGCCGGTGAGCTGACGCATCACCCGCTCATACAGCACCCGCTCGTGCGCCGAGTGCTGGTCCACGATCGCGACCCCGGAGTCGGACTGGAACAGGATGTAGGTGTCGAACACCTGAAGGAGAGGCGGAGTTAGGGGCTCGGGACTCGGGACTCGGGAATCACCCGAAAACAAATCCATGGGGACCGACGTGCCGTTCCACGATACCCCAGTCCCGAGTCCCGAGTCCCCAGCCCCCAGCGGCGCAGCCGCGGCGAGGGGTCCCAGCGCCCCCCGCACCGCTTCCTCGACGACCTTCTCGACGAAAAACTTGTCGCGGAACCGCACCTCCAGCTTCGACGGGTGGACGTTCACGTCCACCGCGTCCCCGGGCAGATCCAAGAACAGGATCAGCGAGGGACGGTCGTCCGGCGCGAGGGTCGAGCGGTAACCGGCCTCGGCCGCGCGCAGGATGAACGGGTCGCGGATCGGGCGGCCGCGCACGAAGACATGGCCTTTTCTCCCACTGGGCTTCGCCTGCGCGGGACGCTGGGCGAAGCCGCGCACTTCGAGCGGGCCCTCGCGGTGGGCGATGGGGAGCAGCGTATCGGCCAGCGCCCCGCCCCACAGCGCCCCCACGCGCTCGATGGCACTGGCTGCGGGGCGCACGTCGATCAGCGTGCGCTCGTCGCTCGACAGCGTGAACGCGGTTTCGGGTCGAGTCAGCGCCAGCAGGGTGACGGCTTCCGCGACGGCGCGGGTCTCGGTCGATTGAGCCCGCAGGAACTTGCGGCGCGCGGGCATATTGAAGAACAGCGCGCGCACCGTCACCGTCGTCCCCCGCTGGCGCACCGCGTCGTCGACGCCTTCGCGCTTCCCCCCGACCAGGCGCAGCCTCGTGCCCGTGGCGCCGTCGGGCGAGGTCTCAAGCTCGAACCGGGACACCGAGGCGATCGCGGGCAGCGCCTCGCCCCGGAAGCCGAACGTGCCGACCCCGATCAGGTCGGCAGCCTCGCGGATCTTGCTCGTGGCATGGCGCGACAGCGCCAGCTCCGCGTCGGGGCGGGCCATGCCCTCGCCGTCGTCGCTCACCCGGATCAGGCTCTTCCCGCCGTCTTCGATCTCGACGCGGATCGCCCGCGCTCCGGCGTCGAGCGCGTTCTCGACGAGCTCCTTCACGACCGAGGCGGGCCGCTCCACGACCTCGCCGGCCGCTATCTGATCGGCCACCTGGGGAGCCAGTACGGCGATCCTCACGGCACTCTGCACCATCACAGGCGCGTCACCTCGGTCGCCAGCACCCAGCCGCGCACACCGTCCTGGCGGTGCACCTCGAGCCACCCGCCGAACGCCCTGTCGACCAGCAGCGCGGCGCCGGCTTCGACCGTCGCCGCGGCGCTGGCGCTTCCATACGGCGCCACCCGCACCGAGGTCGCGGGATGCACGACGATCGCGACGGGCCGCCCCCGCCGCAGCGCTTCGCGCGCCGCCAGTCCGACCACCGCAGCCGTGAGCAGGGCGACGCTGCCGAGGACCACCCGCCGGCGCCCGCCGGCGGCGACGATCCACAGGGCGACCCACAGCAGCGCGGCGACCAGAGCCCACTCCCCGGGCGTGGCGACCCCCACCAGGAGGAGCGGCTCGCTGGGCGCGTCCGGCGGGGGGAGCAGCTCGCGGGCCCGTCGCACGGTGTCGTCACGCGGCGCGAGTCGGGCGGCGATGGCCCACGCGGCGGTCGCCTTGCCGTCCGCTCCGGCACGATACAGGGTGGCGCCCAGGTTGTACCAATGGGCAGGCGCGCGCGGCTCGGCCCCGGCGCGGGCGGCGAAGGAGTCCGCCGCGGCGCGCAGCGCACCCGCCTCGTACAACGCCTCGGCGCTCAGCGCCTGAGCCGCGGCCGGCCGCGCCAGCGCTCCCAGGGAGCCGCACGCCGCGGCGGCCACGATCAAGACGGAGACTCGCCGCCTGGTCCGGGCCGGATCGCCGCCCAACACCCGCAGCACCTGCTCGAGCTCCGCGGCGAGCTGCGCTGCGTCGCCCGGGGCGCGCGGACCGTACCGGGTCGCGCGCAGCCGGTCCCGCAGCCGCATCACGTGATCGGCGACGGCGCTCTCGACGCCCGCGGCGCGCAGCGCGCGGCCCAGCCCGTCGCCATCGCGTGCCTCGGCGTCCGGGACGTGGCTCGCGAGCAGCGCGTGAAACTGCCGTTCCGCGCGACCGATCCGGCTCAGCGGCCCGGGCGCGGGGGCGGCGACGCGGATCGGCGGTGCCGGCCGCCGCCGCCGCCACAGCCAGGCCAGGAGCGGCGGGCCGACCAACAGCACCAGCCAGCCCCACGGCACGAGATCGTGCGCCAGCTCGTCCGTCCACACCGGACCACGTCCGCGCTCCAGCGGCGGGAGAGCCCGGGCCGCCCGGGGCTCGAGTCCGGCCGCCACCATCAGCGGGCGCGGGGCGAGTGTCGCGGCGGCCGCGTCACCCGCCGCGAGGTCGTAGTAGGGATAGCGCACGGCCGGCAACTGGAACGAACCGACGGAGTCCGGCATCACGAGGTAGTGGAACGTCTTCGCCCCCGCGATGCGACCATTGCGAGCCTCGATGCGCGTGCCCGTCTCGCCAGCGTAGGAGCGAAACCCCGGCGGCCAGCCGATCACGGGCTCCCGCCACAGCGCCACGTTCCCCACGCCCGACAGCGTGGCCGTCACGGCGATCGGCTCCCCCACCCGGCCAGTGGGCGGATCGAGACGGAGATCGAGGGTGAGCCCCTGCGCCACGGCGGGCGGATCGCCCACCATCGATCGTGCGCCCGGCAGCGGCAGCACCTGCACGGGCACTGTATCGCTCCGCAAGGAATACCGGTCCTCGCGGCTGAAGAAGGAGAAGCTGGCCGGCACCGCGTACTCCACGGTGGCGGGCGGAATGACGATGCGCCCGGGAGCGAGGGGAAACACGGCCTCGTGGGCGATGAACAAATCGAGCCAGCGCCCCCGCACCAGCCGCGAGGCGGCGACCTCGCTCGGCGCGGCGCCGGGATACGACCAGACGCCTTCCGGCGTCTGCAGCGTGAGAATCGGCGCGCGCCGCAGGCGCACGCGCAGCTCGCGGGGGAACCACGCCACCGCGATCACGTCGAGCTGCTGGCCCACCAGCACGGAGTCGCCGGGAAGGAGCACGCTGAGCGCGACGTGCTCGGCCTGCTCACCGGGGGTCGGCGGCGTGGCCGCGTCGATCAGCCGCCGCGCGATCGGCGACACGGCGGTGGCGAGCCCCGTGCTCGCACTGTCCACCGTGACCGTGAGCGCGGCGGTCATGACCCGCCGGCCACCCTGCTCCACCCGCACCGCTCCGATCACCAGCGCGCCGGGGCGTTGCGCCCGCAGCTCGAGCTCGCGCGTGGTGGTGCGCACCGGGCCGCCCAGCGCCTCCAGCGTCACCTCCGTGACCTCGCGCGACCCGACGACGGTGAATCCCGTGAGCGCGGGGAGCGCGACGGTCACGGGGGCGGCGGATCGGGTGCGGGCCCGAATCGTGAGCAGCAGGTCGTCGCCCGCCGTGACGTGGGTACGGTCCACTCGCGCCGTGACGTCGGGTGCCGGCCCGCTCTGCAGCGCGGCGAGCACCCAGAGCGCGAGCATCACCAGTCCTTCACGCCGGGCTCCACGGCGCGCCGGGTCTGCCCGGTGCGGTCCCGCCGAGTCTTGAGCTCCTGCTGACCGATCGAGCGCAACACTTCGTCCGCCTGCGCCGGACTCATGCCACCCTGCACGCCGGCCCCGCCCTGGGCGCGTCCCTTGCTCGATCCTCCCCCGCCCCCGCTCTGGGGCCCGCTGCCTCCATTGCCACCGGAGGGCGGGTTGCTCCGGCTGCTGCCACCATGCTGATGCCGCACGGCGAGCTCGAGGTTCCATTTGGCCCCAAGGTCGTGCGGCCGGAGCAGCAGCGCTTCGCGGTAGGCCCGCTCGGCGTCCGCGAGATGCGAGTCGCGCGCCGCGCTGTCGGTCATCGCCTCGCGCAGCGCGAGCAAGCCAAGATTGAAGAGCGCGCGGAACCGCACGTCGGGGTCGAGCGACGCCGCGGCGTGGGTGAGGCTCCCCCGCGCGGTCTCCGCATCCGAGTCCGCGAGCGCCGCCGTGCCGGCGTTGTACCACGCCGTGTCGTCCTTGCGACGCCCAGCGAGCTCGGCCAGATAGGCGGCGCGGGCGCCGGCGAGGTCGTGGCGGTCCCACGCCTTCTCCGCCGGGCTGCGGGGGCGTGCGGGCTCCTGCGCCGCGGCGGGCTTCGGGAGGAGACACCACAGCGCCACGCCGATCAGGGCGGCGGTGCGCCGCGTGGCCGCCTGCGCGGCGAGCAGCGCCACGGCGAACAGCAGGGGTAGCCAGGCGCGCAACCGGCCCTGCTCGGTGCGCGCCTCGCTCGCCCGCGCGCGTCTGTAGGAGGCGACGAGGTCCCGCACGGCGCCGGCCTGATCGGGGAGGTCGGCCGCGACGAGCGTGCCCTGAGCCGCATCCGCGACCGCGCCGAGAATATCGTCGCGCCGAGTCGTCTTGATGACGCTGCCGTCCTCGTCCCGCTGGTAGGTGAGGAGTGCGCCGCGCTCGTCGCGCACGGGAATGCGACTGGGCGCGCGTCCGCCCTCCGCGACCAGGATCAGCTTGATTCCGGCGGCGTGGAGCTGTTGCGCCTGCTCGGTCACCGCGGGGAGCGTATCATGCGCTTCGCCGTCGGTGAAGACGACCAGCACACGGTCGGCGAGGTCGGAGCTCGCCCGCAGCAGCTCGCCGCCCTGGCGCAACGCGCCGGCCAGCCCGGTCCCTCCCTGGGAAGCGACTTCGGGATCGAGCGCATCGAGGTAGAGCGTGAGCGCGGAGCCGTCGATCGACAGCGGGGAGAGGATGTAGCTGGAGCCGGCGAACGCCAGCAGGCCGACGCGATCGCCGTCCAGGTCCTGCACGAGCCGGCGCGCTTCGCGCAGCGCCCGGCCCAGCCGGTTCGGGCTCGCGTCCTCCGCGAGCATCGAGCGCGAGATATCCATCGCCATTACGACGGACAGAGCGCGCGTCTCCGCCACGATGGTCGCTTGCCCCCAGCGCGGGCCCGCCAGCGCCACGACGCCCAGGAACGCCGCCACGGCGAGCGCCGTGGGCCCGAGGCGCCCCGCGCGGAGGGCGCGCCGCACCGTTTCTTCGGACCACAGCGCCGCCCGCCGGATGCGTACCCGGCGCGCCCACGCCGCCGCGAACCACACGGCGCCGCCGACCAGCGGCGCGACGGCGAGGACGACCGGCGCGTCGAACGCCATCAGGGCACCCGGACCGCGAACGTGCCCGCGACCACGATCTCCAGCGCCAGCGCCACCAATCCCAGGGCGAGCGGCGTCCGATACTCCTCGTCGAACCGCCGATACACCACCTGTTCCACCGCCGTCTTCTCGAGCCGGTTGATCTCGGCGAACACGTTGCGCAGCGATTGGGCGTCGGTGGCGCGGAAGT
>QHTP01000063.1 GCA_003220855.1 Gemmatimonadota bacterium | reverse complement strand
CGCCTTGAACGCATCCAGGTCCTCGTAGGCTGACACAGCCCAACCATACTCGGCTGAACGCCCGCGGACGCAACCGGATTCTTGCGGACCGTACCCAAGAATTGCGGCAACGCCGTTGATGCTTCGTTGAATCCTGGACTCGAGATTCCGTTGCCATGCCTAATGAACGCGTCTACGTTGGTATTATGCCACCGGTTCGCATGACCGCGGAGGAGCTGCTCCATACGAGCATCCCTGATAAGCGCGTTGAGCTCATACGGGGGGTCCTCGTCGTGCGCGAGCCCGCCGGTTACCGGCATGGGCGCGTGTCCATGAACCTCGCATTCCTCTTGTCGAAACACGTGGAGGGGACAGAAGCGGGCCAGGTAGTCAGCGGCGACACGGGATTCAAGCTCGCGAGCGATCCGGACACCGTTCGTGCTCCGGACGTGGCGTTCATCAGCCGGGAGCGACTCCCCGACCCTCAAACCCGTGGCTTCCCCGCGCTCGGACCGGACCTCGTCGTCGAAGTGCTCTCGCCTGAAGACCGGCCCGGCGAAACGCTCGCCAAGGTCGGCGAGTGGCTCGAGGGAGGAGCCCGGCTCGTCTGGGTGATCGACCCCGAGCGGCGAGTCGCCCGAGTGTATCGACAGGACGGCACCGAGACGCACGTGGCGGACAGCGCCATGCTCGAGGGCGAAGACGTGCTCCCGGGCTTCTCCTGCACCCTCACATCAATTTTGTAGGAATCCTACGCCGACGAGCGCCCCTGCAAGGTCAGGCGCGCTTCCCCAGCGCGTATCGGCCAGCGCGGCGTGCACGAGTATCCCTGCACCGTTTCCTCGAAGCCGCGCTCCGAGCGGGACACGGTCGTGACGGGAAACCTCCACACGTCGCCCGCCGGCTCGAGCGCCAGCTCCACCTCGCGCGACAAGGACACCTCGGGACAGAAGAACGCCTCGGCCGGAAACGCCGCGGGATCCCAATGGTACCGCACGCTCAGCTCCCCGGACTGGTCCAGCCTGATGCGCTTCTCGAGCAGCCCTGCCCCTGGCGGCGCCAAGTCGGGCATGGGGCAGAGCACCACCTCCACGGCATGGTCCGACCGCTCCACACTCACAAGGAACCCGGTGCGCGACCAGCAGGCGACCGACTCGAAGGCTCCACCCGCGTAGGCATCGAGCGGCACGTCGCGGCTGAGGACGCGGTCTACGAACAACGCCCGATCCGTCGGATCGATCGGCGGCAGACGTTGCAGCCGCACCATTTGCTCGAGCTCGTGGATACTCGGCGTGCCGTCGGTG
The DNA here is from genome assembly GCA_003220855.1 of Gemmatimonadota bacterium. Lineage (GTDB taxonomy): Bacteria > Gemmatimonadota > Gemmatimonadetes > Gemmatimonadales > GWC2-71-9 > AG41. Next base: position 12,656 of record QHTP01000063.1, on the reverse strand, counting down.
GTGGCGGTCGCCTCCGCGTGGCCCGCGCGACCGGGAGCCGGCTCATGATACGACTCGCGTCGCCGCGTGAGCACGTCCGCATAGTTGACGCCCTGCTCGAACATCGTGTACTCCTCGATCGCACCGCCGCGCTCGGGGCTGACGAGCGCCGAGAACGCGCCCGAGTGGATCCACAACTCCTCGGCGCCGTCGCCATCGAGATCGAGCCGCTCGACGACGAGCTCCTCGCCGCGGCGCAGCTCACCCTCCGCCAGCGCCAGATTGCGCCAGATCGCCGCCCGCAGGTGTGGCAGATACAATCCGCCGAACACCCCGTGCCAGTAGGCGTCGTTGCACTGGGCGCGGCCGATGGCGCGCCGCGCGGCCGGTGGGTCGCCGCGCGACCGGCACAGCTTCGAGAGCGCGAGCATCTTCTTGTGCATGCGATTCGCCTCGGGATACTTCACGAGGAAGTTGCGCCAGTGCGAGCCGCGCACGAGCGCCCCCTCCGGCCCCGCCATGCGGGCCTCACCCAGGTCCAGCTCGAGCACGGCCAGGCGGCGGGCGGCGGCCGGCGGCAGCGCCCACGCCTCCATCTCCCGGTAGGAAGCCGTTGGGAGATACGCGAGACCCCCGCTGCGCACCGTGTCGAGCGCCGCGCCCGGCGTCGTGAGGCGGACCTCTCCCGCGCCGACGAGCGCCTCGATGGCATCGAGGAATTGTGCCAGCCAGCCCCGCGTGTACACCCAGTCCTTGGTGCCGGGCCAGCCGCCGAACTTCTCCCCGTCGTCCACGAAGACGGCGAGCGGCCGACCCGCGGTCCTCAGGTCGTGGAGGTACGCGCCGATCTCCGCCGGCGGCCTGAAGGGAATGAGATAGCGCAACCGCTCGTCGATGGGGAACAGCGCGATCCGCTTGCCGCCGCTCTCGGTCCAGAAGGGAGCGTGCAGCTGGTCGCGCTCGAAGCCGCTCACGAGAAAATGGCGGTCGTCGAGGACCGCATAGCGCACACCGGCATCGGCCAGGTGCGCCGCCAGATCGGGCTCCCACACGCGCTCGGTGAGCCACAGCCCCGTGGCGGCCACGCCGAAGCGGCGTTGGATCGCCTCACCCATCCATGCCACCTGCTCGACCCGATCGGCGGGGACGAGCGACGCGAGCACCGGCTCGTAGAATCCGGCCAACAGGAGCTCGACGTGACCGTCCGCCGCCAGCCGCCCGATCATGTCGAGGTAGCCCGCGTCGTGCGCTTCGAGCCACTCGAGCAGCGGGCCCGAGATGTGCAGTGTGAACGGGAAAAAGCGTCGCTCCGCCAGTCGCTCCACGAGCGGCCGGTAGACGTCCCGCAGGTGATCGGCGAAGACGTGGTCGAAGTTCCCCACCGGTTGATGCAAGTGCACCCCGAACACGAAGCCGACCGGGTTCACCGCTTCACCCGTTTCAGATAGAGCTCTCGCCCCGAGCCCACGGCGGGATCGTTGCTCGGCGCGAGCGCGAGACGCTCGAGCAAGCCCGCCTCGAGGCGCGCGGCCTCCGGGCCCGACAGCTCGATCGCACGCGCGGCCGAGCGCAGCACGATCACCGACTCGATCCCGGCGATGTCGTCGAAGAACCAGCCGCACGAGGTGAACATCCGCAGCGCGTGCCGCTCGAGCTCCGGTGGCAGGGGCCGGCCGGCGCGCTCGAATGGAGCGCGCAGCTCCGTGGCGAGCCAGTCGAGCGCGGCCCGCAGCGGCGCACGCCAGCGCTGATGCAGCCCGCGCTCCGGCGCCGCGCGACAGCCGCACTCGGCGCGCCAGCGCTCCACCCCGTGGGGGCAGCTCCACGAGCTGGGTTCGACCAGCCGCACGTCTTCCTCTGGCGGGTGCCGAGCAAGGAACGAGGCGAAGTTCTCGACTCGCACATCATCGCGCCGTCCCAGGGTTTCGAGCACCCGCGCCAGGACCACGTCGCCGCCCTTGTGATGGTGACCGTAGGTTTCCCCGTCCGTCGCCACCGCCACCAGTTGATTCGACCCGGCGGTGAGCCGCTCGACCCACGCGTCCGCATCTTGCACCAACGGCCCGAAGGCGACGTCGTGCGAGATCGCACCGTCATACGTGAAGACGGCGATGCGGCGCCCGCCGCTGGTGCGATACCAGCCGGGGAGCCCGCCCGCCGGAGCGCGCTCCACCTGGTGCGGCGCGAGGATCGTGAAGCGGATGCCCTCGGCGGCCAGCACGTCGAGCGTCTCGTCGTCCACGGCCGTCTCGGGCAGCCACATGCCTTCGGGCTCTCGCCCGAAGCGGCGCCGGAAGTCGGCGATGCCCCAGCGCACCTCGGTCACCTTGTCGCGGCGGGGGGTGAGGGGCAGGATCAGGTGATGGTACGGCATCGCGATCGCGCCCCCATGCCCGGCATGCGCTGCCACGCTCCTGCGATCGGCAGCGAGCACTGCCGCGTAGGTCCCGGGCGCGTGCTGTTCCATCCACTCGAGCAGCGTGGGTCCGAAATCGAAGCTCATCGAGCCGAGAGATGGAGCTACCCGGGCGTAACTTTCGTGCTCGATGCGCTCATTCCAATCGTGGAACGGCGCGGCGTTCGCCTCGACGGGAATGGTTCCGGTCCAGGGGTCGTCGCGCGGTGGCTGGTAGAAATGCCCGTGGATGACGACGGATCGCTTCAACCGGCGAGCGCCTCCGCCACCTGGGCCAGCACGTCGGGGAAGAGGTCGTCCCGGCGTGCCAGCTCGTCGGCCAAGCGACCCGCGCCCTCAAGGTCGCCGCCGGCGAGCGCCTTGATCAGCCGCTCCGCGTCGTCGCAGTGCAGGGTGAAGCGGCGCTCAGCATAGTCGACCACAGCGCCGGTCGAGATGATGAACTGCCAGTCGGAGGCTTGTGCGAGCAGCAGCTCGCGCGCCGCCTGCGCCAGCACCGGTCGCGCAGGCGTCGAGGCGAGCGCGGCGGGAGCCGCGTCCCAAAACGCTTCCTCCAGGGGTGCCAGCCGCTTCCACGTCCATGCGGTCCGCTCGTTGAGCCACATGGAGTGGTCGCCGTTCGCACCCCAGGACCCCTCCGCCAGCTGCAACGCCGTGCGGGGGGGATGCGCCTCGAGATGCTGCGACGCCATCACCGCGCGCACCCGATTCCCGCGCAACGCTCGATACGTCGCGGCGAGGAAGTCGGTTCCCTCGAACCACCAGTGTCCGAACAGCTCGGTGTCGAACGGTGCGACGATGACTCCCTCGCCGTCCTCCCGCTGCTCCTGCGCGACACTCTCGAGCAGATGGGCGAAGTGGGACGCGTGACCCGCCACGCGCTCCAGCGCGGCGCGAGGCTCGTACGGGCGCTTCGCGCCCAGGTCGACGTTGGGGCCACTCACCCGCCACAGCTTCAAGCCCCCGGGCCAGCGGATCTTGTGGAATTCGAGATACCACTCGTCGCCCGGGTAGCCCTGGTGCCGGCTCCAGATCTGCATCGAGGAGCGGGGATCGCGCACCAGCGCGGCCACGGCGCCACGCGCGGCCCGGGAGACGCGATATGCGTGGTACGGCGAGCGCGCCGCCTTCGTGCGGCGGCCGGGTCTCGACGGGTCGTCGTGGCGCTCCGCGTCGAACCGCTCCGCTCCGAGGGGAATGTCGCCGTAGGCGCCGAGCGGGCTGCCGGCGCGGGCGAGGTGGGCGTCGGTGAAAAAGTAGCGGAATCCGGCATCCGCGAGATGCTCCTCGATGCCGCGGCGTCCCTTACTGCGGGGCCGATAGGCGCATTCCGGCAGCCAGCATCCTTTCGGGTTGACGCCGAACAGACGACGGTGCTCGTCCCGGCCCACCGCCAGCTGCAGTCGGATGCTCTCATCGCGGGCGAGCAGCGGCAGATAGCCGTGCGTGGCCGCCGATCCGATGATCTCCAGACGGCCCTGCTCCTGGAGGCGCCGAAAGGCGGATACCAGGTCCTGGTCGATCTTACCGAACAGTGTCTGTAGGCGCGTGAGCCGCGACCGCCAGAAGTCCACGAGCGGCAGCAGCGCCTGGTCGCCGGTCGTCGCGAGCGACGCGGGGGCCTCGTCGCAGGCGGCGAGGCGCTGCACGAAGAAAGCCTCCATCTCGTGCACGAAGGTGGGGCTCGCCAGCTGATTCGCCAGCACCGGCGTGAACCCGATCGTCAGCGGCGCAGCCGTCCCCTCGGCGGACAACTCCTCGAGGCGCTCCAGCAGCGGGAGATACGTGTCCAGCGCGGCCTCGCACAACCAGTCGCTGCCGTGCGGCCAGCGGCCGTGATTCAGGACGTACGGGAGATGACTGTGGAGCGCGAGGACGAACTCCATCGCGTTCCCGGTCAGCTGGCCAAAAAGGACGACGACACGGCCGACCGCGCGGCCAGCGCCCGGGCGTACAGGGCCATGTACCGTTCGGCGGAGCGGTCCCACCCGAACGTCTGCGTCATCGCGGCCCGCACGAGCTTCCGCCACGCCGGCCGATCGGCGTAGCCGTCCACCGCCCGGCTCACCGCCTGTCCCAGGGCCTCCGGCGTGTATTCGTCGAACAGGAAGCCCGTCACGCCGTCCGTGATGCTGTCCGACAGGCCGCCCACCCGCCGCGCGACGGGAACCGCCCCGTAGCGCTGCGCGCGCATCTGCGTGAGCCCGCACGGCTCGTACAACGACGGCATCAGCAGGGCGTCGGCTCCGGCCAGCAACCGATGCTCGAGGTGATCGGTGAACATGAACTCGACCGCCATGCGATCGGGGGCCGCCGCGGCGAGATTCCCCAGTGCCTCGTGGTAGCGGTGCTCACCGGCCCCGAGGAAGATGAATTGCGCGTTCGAGCTCGCGAGGAGATCGGCGCCGAGCACCAGGTCCAGCCCCTTCTGCGCCACCATGCGCGCGCTCATGCCGAACAGCGGCGTGTGTGGCTCGACGGGGAGGCCGTACGCGCGCTGCAGCGCGGCCTTGCAGCGGCGCTTTCCCGACAGATCCTCGCGGGAGAAATGATCCGTGATCTCGGGGTCGGTCTCGGGATTCCAGAGCGTCGGATCGATCCCATTGAGAATGCCGTTGAGGCGGTCGCCCATGCCGATGAACGTGTCGTGCAGCCCGAAGCCACCGTCCGGGGTGCACAGCTCCCGCGCGTGCGTGGGGCTGACGGTCACAGCCAGGTCGGAGTGGGCCAGCCCTCCTTTCAGCATGTTCATCCGGCCGTACCACTCGAACACGCCGGGGTTGTACAGCGCCGCGTCGAAACCCAGCGCCGTCACGATCTCCGGGGGGAAGTGCCCCTGGAACCCCGCGTTGTGGACCGACATCACGACCGAGAGCCCGCGGTAGAACGGCTGGCCGGCGAACGCGGTGCGCAGGTACACGGGCGCCAGGGCCGTGTGCCAGTCGTGTGCGTGCAGCACCTGCGTCTCGGGAGCGATCTCGGGAAGCGCCGTGAGCGCGGCGAGGCAGAAGAACGCGAACCGCCGGGCGTTGTCCGGATAGTCGGCGCCGTTGTCGCCGTAGATGCCGGCACGATCGAAAAAGTCGGGATGCTCGATGAAGAACACCTGTGGTCCCGGCGCCGGCGGCGTCCGGTACAGCCACGCGCGCTCGGTCTGTCCGCCCAGCGTGATGGTGAGCATCTGGCCGGTGCGCTCGAGCGACGGTGTGGTCTCGCGCACCAGCTGGTACAGCGGCATGATCACCGTCGTCGGCAGGCCGGCCGCCGCCTGAAACGTCGCCAGGCCGCTCACCGCCTCTCCCAACCCGCCGGTTCGGGCAAAGGGCCAATACTCGGCCGTCAGGTGGGCGACGCCGATCCGCTGGCCCTCGGGCGTCTGGGGTCGCGGTGTCGTGCCCGCGATCCGTCGCGGACGGGTGGTGCGCTGCCGGCCCGGTTTCGGCGTTGGTGTCGTCGCGCCCATGGTCGCCTCCTGTCAGGCGGTCGGCGGGTCGTCCGCCGGCACCTCGCCCCGCATCACGGGCAGATAGTACTCGGTGAAGTACTCCCTCACCATCCGCTGGGCGGTGAACCGCGCGCCCGCGGTCCGCAGCGCGTGTTTCATCGTCTCGACCCAGCGCCGCGGCACACCCGCAGCATCGCGGTCGTAAAACAACGGCACGACCTCCGTTTCGAGCAGCCGGTACAGCTGCTCGGCATCAGCGGCATCGACGTCCTGCCCCGCCGGCGCGGCCGGAATGGCCCAGCCGTTCGGCCCATCGTAACCCTCGGCCCACCACCCGTCCAGCGTGCTCAGCTGCGGTACGCCGTTCAGGGCCGCCTTCATGCCGCTCGTGCCGCACGCCTCGAGCGGCGGCCGCGGCACGTTGAGCCAGAGGTCCACCCCCTGCACCAGACTGTGGGCCAGGTGCATGTCGTAGTCCTCGATAAACGCGATCCGGCCTTCGAACCGGGCCTCCCGGGTATGCGCGTACACGCGCTGGAGGGCCTGCTTGCCCGGCTCGTCGCCTGGATGCGCCTTGCCGGAGAACACGATCTGCACCGGGCGCCAGGGGTTCACCAGCAGCCGCTGCAGGCGGTCGGGATCGCGGAAGATCAGGTCGGCCCGCTTGTAGGTCGCGAACCGGCGGCCGAAGCCGATCGTGAGGGCCTCCGGATCGAGCAGAGTCCCGGCGCCCACGAGGTGCAGGGCCTCCTTCCACTGGTCCGCCCAACGCCGCCGCGCCTGCTCCCGGATGCTCCGCATCAAATGGGACTTGAGCTGGCTGTGCACCGCCCACAGCGCGGAGCCGTCCAAGTCCAGCACCTCGTCCCAGAACCGCTGGTCGTCCACACGCGCGAGCCAATCCGGCCCGAAATGGGAGTCGAACAAGGTCAGGATCCGGTTCGCCATCCAGGTGGCGACGTGGGCGCCGTTGGTGACGTGGCCGATCGGCACGCGCGTGACGTCGCGGTCGGGCCAGAGCGGAGCCCAGATGCGGCGGGACTCTTCCCCATGACGGCGCGACACCGCATTGACTCGCGCCGACAGCCGGATGGCCGCGACGGGCATGTGAAAGCGATCGTGATCGACCACGGGATGATGGCCGAGACTGGTAAAGGCTTCGCGGGCGATCCCCATCTCCTGCCATACCGGACCGACGCACTGCTCCACCTGCTCGATCGAGAAGGTGTCGTGGCCCGCAGGCACCGGCGTGTGGGTCGTGAAGACACTCGTCGCCCGCACCCGGCGGACGGCGTCCACGAACGGGAGCCCTCGCGTCACGAGCTCGCGCACCCGCTCGACCAGCATGAACGCGGCGTGCCCTTCGTTCGCGTGCCACACCGCTGGGTCGTATCCCAGGGTGCGCAGCACTCGCACGCCGCCCACGCCCAGGATCCATTCCTGCCGCAGCCGCAGGTCGGGCCCGCCGGCGTAGAGCCGATGGGACAGCCCGCGGTCCGCCGGGTCGTTCTGCTCGAGGTCCGTGTCCAGGAGAAGGATCGGCACGCGGCCCACCATGACACGCCACGCGCCCACGCTCACCGCGCGCCCGGACAGCCGCACCGTCGCGAGGCAGGGATCGCCCTTCGGCCCACGCACCGGCTGGAGCGGCATCGCGGCTACGTCGAAGCGCTCCTCGGCATCCTCCTGCCACCCGTCGAGCCTGAGTCGCTGGTCCGAGTATCCTTTGGTATAAAACAGGCCCACACCCACGAGTGGGACGCCCAGGTCCGACGCCGCCTTACACTGGTCCCCCGCGAGCACGCCGAGGCCTCCAGAGTAGATCGGGACCGAGGCGTGCAGCCCGAACTCGGCGCAGAAGTACGCGATCGACCGATTGACGGACTCGGGATGCGATGTGGCGAACCAGGTGCCGGCGGAGGTCGCGTCGTGGGCGGCCGCCGCCGCAACGGCATCGTACAGCCGCAGGAACGCGAGGTCGGCCGCACAGGCGACGAGCCGTGCGGAATCCACCCGTCGCAGCAGCTCGATGGGGTTGTGCTGGGTAAGGTGCCACAGCGCCGGGTCGAGGGCGCGGAACAGCGCCCGGGCGTTGCGGTTCCAGCTCCACGACAGGTTGGCCGCTATGCCTGCGAGTCCGTTGATCCGTTCGGGGACGGCTGGGCGGCTCGGTTCGGGCTGGGTCATCGCGCCTGCAAGCTAAGTACGGGCGGGTCGGCCTGGGAAGCGACGCGCTCAGGGCCCTAGCGGGCGAGACCGACGCGCCGCGTCAGGTCTTGGAACCGGGGATCGGGACGGACCCCATCAAACACGGGGTCGGCGGCGAGGTAGACGAGCCCGGGATCGCGTTGGCCATACGCGAACTGGAGCCACACCAGCGCTAGTTCTCGCTCACCGAGCCGCATGTAGGCCAGCGCCCCGGCATACAGCCCGGGCTGGTGCGCCCCGCGGAGCGAGTCGGGAGCGAGCAGGGACCACATGGCGTTCCGGTAGCCCGTGAAATCCTTGACGGCCGTCCGCGGGGCAGGGGCCGTCCAAGAGCTGTTCAGCGTGCGGGACGCGCGGAGTTCCGCGAGCGCCTGCGAGTACAGGCCCCGTCGCTCGTAGGCCAGCGAGAGCAGATAATGCGCAGGGACGAAATTGAACTCCCGCTTGATGACGCTGTCGTACTCAACGATCGCCTGGTCATACCGCCGCATCACGTAATACACCCAGCCCAGGTCGGTTTGAATGATCAGAGACTGGGACTCGAGCCTGCGAGCCTGCTTGAGCTGCGCTAGGGCCCGATCGTAGCGTCCCATCGGCACCCAGTACGCGACGCCGTACCAGTGGTGTGCCAGAGGATACTCGGGATTGAGACCGCTCTCAGCGCTGCCACATGAGCCTTCGGAAGCACTTCTTGCGACGACGCGTTGTAGAGCCCGAGCAACACGTAGCAGTCGGCCAAGGCCGCGTAGGCCGAAGCGTAACTGGAATCCTGCTCGATGGCGCGCTCGAAGTAGAAGATCGCCGCGCGCAGACTGGGGTCGGTACGTTGGTTGAAAGCGCCTAGCCCGTCCAGATAGTTTCGGTAGGCGTCGACGGAAGCCGTATGACGTCGTTCAAGCGCGGCACCCAGCGCCACCTCCCGCCGGGGAGGGCGCCACCAACCTTGCCGGAGCCCCACTCCCGCCGCCGCGAGCACGGTCAACGCGAAGACTGCGGCTCCCGCGGACATCCAGCGGCCTCCCCTGCGGCCGCCGAGCCTGTCCCTCTCGTGGTTCTTCACTGCGGCGACGAAGCGGTAGCCCTGCTTCGGCACTGTTTCGATGTACTCGGGGCTGTGGTCAGAACCTCCCAAGGCCTTCCTGATAGCGCTGATCGCTTGCGTGAGGTTGTTCTCCTCAACCACGGAGTCGGGCCAGATCAGCTCGAGCAGCTCGCGCTTGGGTAGCAAGCGGCCACTGTTTTGCACGAGGGCCACCAGCGTGTCGAACACCTTGGGAGTCAGGTGGATGACCTGGGTATTGCACAGCAGGAGGCGCTCTTCGGGCACCAGGCGGAACGGGCCGAACTCGTACCAGTGCGGGCAACGGGGCGGCACGGCGTCACTCACAAATTGTTCAGCGGACTCTCATGCTTCCCTAATGACTTCTCGTCAGGCGCAGAGGAATATGCAGGCGTTAGAGGGGCAAGGGCAGTCAAACAGGGAGAGCCCATCCTATGCGCGCGGCGAGATCTGGCGGACGTGCGGCGCTGCTCATTCGTTTCATTATGAAACGTGCCCCCTCGTGTCTCGCCGCGCTCGCGACCGTGGTGGCGTGTCGCGAGCAGCGCTCGGTGACCTCGCCGCCCGCCATCGCCGCGGATCTCTCGAATGGAAGCGTGGCAGCTGGGAATGGGCACTTTTTCTTCCTGCCACCGCTCGTCACGCGGCCGACGTCTTCCGGGACGTTCAACCCCGACCTGAGGCCCGTCGTGGACATCTGCCAGCTCGCCGTCGACGCGAGCGGCAACCCACTTCACTGCGACCAGACGGCTGCGGAGATCAAGCCCGGGACGGTGCTACTCGACCTTACGGACGAGCAGTATCACGTAAACTGGCACACCGACCAGCCCCCGATCGACATGACGAAGTTCTATCGCATTCAGGTGCGTGGGGCTCCCGGCGCTCATGTGCTCGGGTTCGCCGATATCGCGCCGGTGGCGAGCGGGAGCCAGTTCCAGAACGTGAACACCGGGCAGTACATCGGGCTCGTAGCCGGGCGCACGCTGCCGATCAACTTCCGGATCGAGCGGGGAGCATTCTGCACGAACCAGGCCGACTGCGGTGAGGGGACGATTGGCGCCGGGGGCGCCACCGTCATCACCAACACCGGGCTTGCCGGGGCGTTGTTCCCGCCGAACGCGCTCTCTAGCGATGCGGTCGTGACGATCGAGGCCGTGACCGAGCGGCCTTGTCTCCCGATCGATTTGTTGCAGAGAGGGGGCTGCTACCAGTTCACCACCGATCCTGGGCCCACCACCTTCAATCAGCTAGTCATCCCCAACGTGGCGGCGCACTTTCTCACCTGCGACGAGCCGCACCCGCCCCCGCCGCCGTCAGCGCTCGGCTGGCTTCGTGACGCTGTCGACTTGCTCATGCCACCTCCCCTATTCGCTGCCCACCTAGGCATCGGCGGCCTAACCGGCTCGTTCAGCCGCATTGGCTGGGCGCTGCCCGCTCAGATGCGCATACGGGGCGGAGACGGCCAAACGACGCCGGCGGGTACCGCCGTCGCGACCCCGCCGTCGGTCACGGTGAAGGACTCGTCCGGGGCGCCGGTGCCGGGCGAAGCGGTGACGTTCACCGTCGGTTCGGGTGGGGGAAGCGTCACTGGTGGCGCCGCGACCACCGACGCTACCGGCGTCGCCGTCGTCGGCTCCTGGACCCTCGGGCCGGGCGCGGGGGCGAATACGCTCGTCGCCACTTCGCGGGGGGCGGTGGGGAGCCCGATCACCTTCGCGGCGACGGGCAATGTCCTCGCGCCAGCGGTACGCTTTAACGGTGTAACCCTTAGAACGAACTGCGACGCGAGCACGACTCCAACGTTGGACATCAGCGGTGCGCCGAATGGCTACGGGGGCGACTGCGTGATATCGCTCTACGGCCGCGGCGACGTCGATTACGGACAGGGAGTCGTGCGGGGGTCCGTGATGAATACGACCACATCCGTGCTCGTCAACGTGTATGTGGATGCCTGGATCGACCAGGGCCCCGTATCGCGTAACATCGGATCAAGCGGATTCCTGGGCGGGCCGCAAATCGGCTTCCTGCAGCCCGGGGCCGCTGACTTCATCATGCCAATCACGCCTTCCAATGCGTTCACGCTGTTCGGAACGGGAACGCTCGTTCCCGGACCGGCGACGGTGCGATTGAGGCTGGTGCAAGGAACGACCGAGTTCGACACGTTCACGATACCTGTGACGCTGATCAACTCTCCGGTGAGGATCGTGAACTTCACTGCCCCTGGGACGCTGACGATCGGTGGTCCGCCGGTTGCTTTCACCGTGACAATCACAAACGAAACGGGCGTGACGATCAACAACGTTGTCGTCGGCGGATTTCTTCTGCAGACCGATGTGCGACGCAACGCTGGTGGTGGCCTCTTGGTCGGGTGCGGCCCCAACCCGGGCGACTTGGACCCCGGCACGTGCACCGTGACGACGGTAACCAATGGTTCTCTCAGCTCGGACCTCACTTTGGTCGCGTCGAACCAGGCATCGGGGAGCGGTACGGAGGTCGCCGGGAGTGCCGTGGTGTGGCTTCTCATCGAGGCCAACCCATGCTGCATAGGGGCGTACGAGAACCTTTACGGGTTATTCGTTCCCGTAACGCTGGTCGGCCCGTAAGGATGACCTGTTGATCGCCTGATGCGCCCGACTCACTCCTTGTCGACCATCGAGCTGGATGGCCCGGTGTGCCGATGGCATGCCGGTAGCGGCCCGAACCTCGAGGCGCGAGGTCGTGCGGAATCGCCAATGCCTCGAGGGGAGCAAATCGCGCAACCGGCTGAGCGAGATACCCGCTTGGCCGGTTTTATTTCGGCTGCTGGCCCATGTTCGAAAGGGAAAGCACATGCGAGTCGTCTCATTGCTTTGCGGAGTCGTCACACTCGCGGCCGCGCGGGGCGCGGCGCAAGATCCCGTCAAGGTGGACCCTCAGCACTACAAAGTTGAGTTCGAGAATGCTCAGGTGCGGGTACTGCGCATCAAGTACGGCCCGCACGAAAAGTCTGTGATGCACTGGCACCCTGCGGGTGTCGCCGTGCTCCTGACCGACCTCCACGTGAAGTTTGGCTTGCCCGGTGGGAAGGCGACCGAGCAATCAGGAACGGCCGGGCAAGTTGTGTCGGAGGCAGCCGGTAGCCACCTCCCCGAAAATCTCAGCGACCGGCCGGTTGAGCTGATTCTACTCGAGCTGAAGAACCCAACGGCCGCAAAGAAAGGGGGCTGAGCAGCGCCACCGCTACGACGGCGAAGTTCCTTCGTGACAAGTATAAGAAGCCTCGACCGCGGAGTACTTGCAGCGCATCACCACCGAGGCGATGCACACGCAGTGTCTTTTTCGACAGGAGGTGAGCCATGAAGGGGGCGCTGCTGTTCGGCCCATCGGTTCTGCTGCTGGCTTGCGGCCCGCTCTTGGGGCAGGAACCCTCCGGCGCTGCCACGCGCGACATCCGGGCGCTGTACCAAAGCTACATGGAGGCATTCAACAAGAAGGACGTCCCCAAGATCATGTCGTTCTACGTGCCCGGCTCAGACCTGTTCGTCTTTGACGTGACGCCGCCGCGCCAG
>QHTP01000286.1 GCA_003220855.1 Gemmatimonadota bacterium | reverse complement strand
TAGGAGCCTGTGACGACGCGCGCTCTGGCGAACTCGAATTGCAACAGGACCCCCAATTCGGGGGCTGCGGGGGCGTAGCGTCTCGAGTTGATCGTGAACGCGCGCCCCCGGCAGAGTGATGCCGGGGGCGTTTGATTGGGGTGTAGGTCAATTGGCAGACCGCCCGGCTGTTAACCGGGAAGTTGGAGGTTCGAGTCCTCCCGCCCCAGTTGGATCCTGTTAGTTCAGAGGATGTCGCGGAGCGAGCAGCGAAAGCCTGGGATGACGTCCTCGCCGTCCAGCTCTTCGTCGGGTCCCACGATCGACACCGTCCCGTCCGCGCGGTAGATGCGCGCATCCCGCCGCACTTGGTCGAGCACCCACACGACCCGCACACCCGCGCCCAGCCACTGTCCCACCTTCTCGAGCACTTCGCCAGGCCGGTCGCTTGGTGAGAGGATCTCGGCCACCCAATCGGGCGCGAGCTCGGCGTAGCCCTCCTCCGGGACGTGAGCGAGCCGCTCGCGCGCCACGAAGGCGACGTCCGGCGCCCTTACGGTGTCGGGGTCACGCTCGATCTTGAAGCCCGTGTCCTGAGCGAAGACTTGACCGAGGTCGTGTCGTTCGACGAACGCGCCCATCCGCACGGTGAGCCGTGCCGAGCGAGCGCCGTGGCCCGTTCCTGGCGGCTCGCGCACGATCAGCACGCCGCGGATGAGCTCGGCCGTCTTGCCGGGCTCGCGAAAGCGGAGCAGGTCCTCCGCCGTCTGCATGGCCGGTGGCGCCATGTTCGAAACGTAACGCTGGTGCAACTCCACAGCGAGCGAACATGCGCGCGCGTGTCAACCGGGCGTCAACAACACCGGCGGCGCGTTCCCCTCGCTACTTTGGAAGGTGGAGGTAAGGATCCGCTTGATAGATCGTTCTGACGGAGTTCACCACAGATCCGCGAGCGGGCAGCGGAAGCCGGGCAACACGTCCTCGCCGTCCAACGTCTCGTTCGTGCCGAGCAGCGCTTCGCTCCCGTCGGCGCGATAGACTCGGGCGGTCCGCTGCTCCGAGTCGACCACCCATACCAGCCGCACCCCGGCCTTCAACCACTGAGCGATCTTCTCGAGCGTTTCCGCCGGATGATCGTCGTGGGCCAGGACCTCCACCGCGAGGTCCGGCGCCCAACCGGCGTAGCCTCGGGGCTCGACCTCCGGCACGCGGTGCTTCGCGATGAACGCGACGTCCGGCGCCCGCACGGTGTCGGGGTCCGACTCGAGCTTGAAGCCCGTCTCGGCGGCGTAGACCCGGCCCAGGTCGTGCGCCTCCGCGTGCGCCATGATTCGGTACCCGAGCTGCATCGCGACCGCTCCATGCCGTGCGCCACCGGGATCCCGGACCACGAGCCGGCCGCGGATCAGCTCGGTGCGTTTGTCGGGCAGGTTCAGCCGCAGCAGCTCTTCTGCGGTCATGAGGGAGGTTTCGCCCATGGCCGGAACATAGCCTCGGCGCGTTGGCATGGCGACCGCATGATGCGCGCCGAGCGTCAACGCCGCGTCAACGATTGTGGGAGCGCGCCTGCTGCGCATCACCTCCGGGGTTCATGGTTCGCGGCCGGCGTCTGCTGCGCAAGCCACTGCTCGATGATCCGACGGAACCTCTCCACCGGCTGGGCGCCGCGGATCGGCGTGCCTTCGACGGTATCCGCCGCCGTGGTGCGCCCGATGACGAACCCTGGCGTTCCCTGCACGCCCGCCGCCGCGCCGTCCGCGAGACCGCGCTCGATCTGGGGCGCGTACCGCCCTGACGCGACACACTGCTCGAACGCCGGCCCTGCCACGCCGACGGTGCGCGCGTACTCGGTCAGCTGAGACGGGGCCAGCGCCCGCTGATTCTGGAACAGCACGTCGTGCATTTCCCAGTACTTGCCCTGTTCGCCGGCGCAGTGCGCCGCCGCGGCGGCATTGCGGGCATTGGCGTGCAGTTGATCGAGCGGGAAGTCGCGAAACACGTAGCGCAGCTTGCCCGTGTCGATGTAGTCCTTCTTGAGGGCCGGGAGCGTCGTCGCGAAGAAGCGCCCGCAGAACGGGCACTGGAAGTCGGAGAACTCCACGAGGGTAACCGGCGCGTCGGCGCGCCCCAGACTCGGTGCGTCGGCGACACTCGTCCGCACCGGGCCGCTTGGCGCGCCGCTGCCCTGGGCCCCACGCTGGCTCAACAAGCGGAGCACCTGCGCGAGCTGGCCCTTGACTGCCTCCAGATCTGCTTTGGTGCGTGCCAGGTCGGACTTGATCTCGGTGAGATCCCGCGTCGAGTCCGCCGGCTCCTGCGCCCCGGCCGCGGACGTCAGGGCGAGGAGCATTAGGAACGAAAGAGGAGTGCGTCTCATGGTTCGCCTCCCTATCGGCAAATGCCGTAGCCACTGCCGTAGTCGCAGAAGCCGGACGCGCAATCCGCGTGGACCGAGCAGGTCTGGCCGGTCGCGCACCGGGCGGCGCAGGCGTCACCGCCGCAGTCGACGCCGGATTCATCGCCGTCCGTCACGCCGTCGAAGCAATAGGGCACGCAGAGTTGGTCGGGTCCGCAGAGGAAGCCCTGGAGGTTGCCGCAATCGAGGTCCCCGTTGCAGCTCGTCGGACAGTCTGCCGCGACGCACTCCGCGCTCGCGACGT
>QHTP01000285.1 GCA_003220855.1 Gemmatimonadota bacterium | reverse complement strand
TGCCCCCGCGCGAACCGCTCGACCGTGTTGCGCGCCAGCGGTCGAGCGATGAGCGGCACGAACTGCAGCCGCTGCCACGCCTCCTCGGTCCAGACGATCGGGTCGGCCGCGGTGCGCGCGCGCCGGCTGACGGCGCCCGTGACCGGGCACTTCACTTCAACTTCAGGGGTCAAAGGTTGGGGGTCGGAATCGCGCCCCTGCACCTTCGTGGCCTTCATCTGCTCCTGCGCCTTCACCTCGGCGAGCACGATCTCCTCCGCCGTCCCGATCCCCATGATGAGCTGCATATGCGTGGGGAGCAGCTTCCGGATCGCCTCGTCCAGCCACCGGTTCGTGACCGTCGACGGCTCGCCATTCGTCTGCTCGAGCACGTACTCTTCGACCGCCCGGCGCGCGATGCCCTGCGCGAACGGCGGCACGCGGAGAATCCGCACCTCGGCTTCGGGCGCCCAGGGCAGCCCGGCGACGCCGTCCTCCTCGATCCAGGGGATGTCCTCTGGCTTCACGCCGCCGGTGCCGGCGAGCAGCACGTTGCACGGCATCAGTCGCACGAGGTTCTCGGCCTGGCTTCCCAAGTCCGTGCCCTCGATGCGGTGCGCGCCGTGCCGCGCCAGCACCAGCAGCGACGGCTTGACCTCCTCGGCCCACTGCATGATCACCTGAAACGGCTTGCCCACGAGGATCTGCGTCTTGAGCGGGACGCCGGGGAACTCCTGCGCCATCACCTCGGCGCGCTTCAGGTTCGCCTGGCACAGCTTCAGGAGTCCCTTGTCGATGATGTTGTTGTGCAGCTCCTCCTGCTCCTCGAACTTGAAGACTTTGGAAGCTTGATAGGAGAGAACATCTTTGATGTTGTGAAACACGACGTGGTGGTACTCCACGTCGAACGCGCTGCACACGAACAGCGACCCGCCGAACGCCTCAGCCAGCCCGAGCGCCAGCCGCATCGCCCGATATCCGTACGACGACCCGTCCACGCAGACCAGGAACCGCCCGCCCGCGAACGGCCGCTCGTCGCGCACCAGCAACACGTCCTTCTCGATGCCGCGCAGCACGCGCGACACGACGCCGCCGAGCTGCGAATACGGCTGGCGGCCGAGCCCGTGCGCCCCGATCGCGAGCAGGTCGTACTGGCGCCCCGACGAGCCGGCGAGCCGCGCGGCCGTGTCCTCGTCTTCGGCGAGGAGACGCCCGTTCTCGCCCACCTTCACGTCGGAGCGGGTCTTCTCGCCCCCGTCATAGCCCGCGGCGTGGTCGGGGTCGAAGCCGATCAACCCGGGGAGCCGGCCGGCGCCGCGGTTCACCTCGTTGACGATCTCCTCGTAATTGATGCCTTCCAGGAGCTGGCGGGTCAGATGCACGCCTGCGGCCTCGCAGCGCTTCCCCAGCTGGTCGAGAAAGCTGTCCGCGATCAGCTGCAGGCCTTTTTCGATCAGCTTGTCGTGGATCTTGCGCTGCTTCTTGATCTCGTCGGGAGTCTGGAACCGGGCGGGGAGCCCGGTCTCGAGCTGGCGAAAGCGAACGTCGTGGAGGCGGGCGGCGTAGACGTGGTTTCCGGTGATGTGGCCGTCGGATTTCCGGCACAACTCGATGGCCCGGTCCACTGCCCAGTCCGACGGGCTCGAGTTGTCGACCGGGACGAAGATCTCGCGGTACACCGGCACCTCCCCCTTTGGCGGGGCGCAGTATGTGAGCGACTGGACAGGCTGTCAAGTAAGCGGGGGCACGAGCTGCCTACCCTCCGCGTCCCACACGGTTATCGCGTCCACCGGACAGGCGTCACACGCGCGCAGCAACCGTTCCCGCTCCACCCGCTCCGGCTCGAGGAACGTGGCGATCGTATCGGCGTCCAATTTGAAACCCTCTGGGGCGGCCGTCGCACAGTCGCCGAACCCGACGCATTGGTCGCGGTCGATCACGATGCGCAGCCCGTGGACCGTCCGCTCGTCCAGACTCACATCCCCTCGAGCCCGAGCTCGCTGCGCGCGTTGTCCATCACCGCCGGCGTGATCTCGCCGATGCCGCGGTCCCTAGCGTAGTCGGCGTAGATCTTCTTGACCATCCCGCGCACGAAGTTGGGCACCCGCGCGAGCCGTTCCTGGGCTTCGGGGGACCAGGCGGGGATGGGACCTTTTCCCTTTCCTGTTTCCTCTTCCCCGTCTTCAAAGGCATCTTCTCGCCCCGTCGTCACCATCCCGCGCACCGTTTCGAGCGGCTGGGGGTCGATCGTCGTGCCGCCGATCTTCACGCCCAGCGATGCCACCAGCTGCGTCTCCATCGGATTCGTCAACAGCCCCACGGCGCGGCCGCACTGGGGACACCGGAACGCCGCCGCGAGCGTGCCGTCCCCGGGGAGCTGCCGCTCCTCGAACAGCATCTGCCGGTCGCATTCGACGCAGAGGAATTTCACAGCCTGCCCGCCACACCTTCCCACACGTCGGGCGTCGGGTGCCACGGGATGCGTGCCAGTAGCGGCACCCCGAACTCGCTGGCCAGCTCTTCGCCGGCGCGCCCCGTGAACGCGCCGTCGACCATGTTCTCCACGACGCCGAGCAGCTCGGCGCCGCACTCCCGGGCGAACTGCATCGCCCGGCGCACCGCGGCGCCCGACTCCGCCGTGGGAATCGTCACCGTGACCACCGCCGGTGGCGTCGGCAGCAGGTCGACGAGCTCCTGGAACCGTTGGATGCCCGGCGGCAGGTCGACCAGCAGGCGGTCGAGCGCGCCCCAGGCGACGTCGGCCAGGAACTCCCGCAGCGTCGCCGCCTCGAGCGTCTCGCGCCAAACATGGCTCTCGGCCTGGGGGCCCCGGAACCCCAGCGGCCGGCCGTCCTGGAGCAGCAGCCCCATCGAAAAGCAGCGCACGCCCTCTGCGCTCACCGCAGGCTCGATCGCGTTCTCGCGCAACGTGCAACCTGCAACCGGGAGGTGCAGCAGTGCGGGGATGGTGGGCCCGTTGAAGTCGGCGTCGAGCACCCCGGCGGCCCGACCCCCGCGCGCCATGGCCCGGGCGAGTCCTGCCGTGGCGAAGCTCTTCCCTACACCACCCTTGCCGCTCATCGCCGCGACCACGCGGCCCACGCCCGCAAGCCGCTCC
>QHTP01000284.1 GCA_003220855.1 Gemmatimonadota bacterium | reverse complement strand
TCCCCGACCCCGTGCGCGCGGGCGGCACGCCCAAGGGGGAGTCCTCGTGCTCGTGCTGTGCGCGTGCTGGCGCCGGCGCTACGCTCGACAGAACGGCCGCGACGATCGCGGCCGCCCGAGCGTCAGTGCACCAGGACGTCGAACGGCCCAAATGTCTTCGTGGACTGGTCGGCGGGAAAATGCAGGGCGACCTCGAGCGTGCCGGGGGTTCCCGACGGGGCGGACGTCGTGATGTCTCGGACCAGCGATTCGCCGTTGACGGGCGTAGACGAGGCCAGCGTGGGTGGTGAGAAGGTGAAGGCGAGCTCCTCTCCGCCCGTGACGCTCATGATCTGGCTGCCGTTCGCGGCGTACATGCGGACTTCCACCGGAAGGGTGTCGCCCGGAAAGAGCGGTATGTGAAATGTCAGCTCACCGAGCCCCGAGTTGAACAACCGCACCGACGCCACGTCCTGCGGGTCCGCGGGGCTGCCGCCGCCGGTCGGGGGCGACCCGCCGCAGGCGGCCAGTAGCACCACGCCAAGAGCCCTGAGCGGCGGTCGAGTGCGCATCGTACCGATAATGTACACTCGTCTTAGATTTGCGGGTTTTCTTGTCTTGGTTTACCCGCGCACGTGCGACGCGGCGTTCCGTGACACGAGTGGCCAAGCGAGAAGGTCCTCGCGGGAATGTCGTCCTCGATGAATCACGTGTCCGCGGCTCAAGCCGCGGGTTTACCCGCGCACTCCGCGACGCCAGCCCCCGGCGAACACAGGCCACGCGAACACCAGCGCCAGTCCCCCCGCCGCACTCGCGAGGAACGCTGGCGCCGCCCCGTACCGCTGGAACACTCCGCCCAGCGCCACGCCTCCCACGAGCGCCGCGAAGCCCGTGATGCCATGATACAGGCCGAACCCGCTGCCCTGGTGCGTGCCGGCGAGCCGCGCCACCAGCGCCCGCTCGGGACTCTCGGTCAGCCCGGCCACCAGGCCGAACGCGAGGAACCATCCCCACGCCGCCGCCGCGGTGCCCGCGCGCGCCATCCCCACGGCGAGGATCGCGTACACGAGCCACCCCAACCACATAGTCTGCCGCGGTCCTAGCCGGTCGCTCGCCCACCCACCCAGAAAGCTCGACGACCGTGTCGGGCATGCGGAGGAGATAGAAAAACGAAATCCCGAGGAGTGGAGAGACCGGTGAACGACGGGGGAGGTCGGAGGAGGCTACGGGAGGTTGTTCCGCTCGGTCGCCGCCTCCCCTAACCTCCCCAACCTCCCCCAACCTCCCCTTACCTCCTCCGTCTCTCACCGCCCACATCGCCAGCGCCAGCACCAGCACCCCCGGCACGATGCTCGCCCCAATCACCGCCCGCACGTTCGCGCTCCCCGACGCGAGCAGCCACCACGCGAGTATCGGCCCCAACACCGCGCCCGCGTGGTCCATGCCCCGCTGCAGCCCGAATGCCCGGCCCCGTAGCTCCGCCGGAGTCACGTCCGCGATCAGCGCGTCGCGCGGGGGCGTGCGCAGCCCCTTGCCCAGGCGGTCCACCACGCGCAGCCCGATGACCTGCCACGCCGCGCCCGTCACCGCGATCACGGGCCGCACCACGACCGCCGTGAAATAGCCGACCACGATCAGCGGCCCGCGCCAGCGCGCCCGGTCCGCGAGCCGACCCGCTCCGAGCTTCACGACTGCGGCCGCGAATTCGGCCGCCCCGTCGAGTGCGCCCAGCACCCCGGCCCCGCCGCCCAGCACCCCGGTGACGAACGCCGGGAGCAGCGGGTAGATCATCTCGCTCGCGAAATCGTTCAGCAGCGAGACCCAGCCGAACAGCTTGACCTGACGTGGGAGGGGCGACGGGGCGCCCCTAGGCATTGAGACCGAGGCCCCAGCGGATCAGCGCGACCGGCAACCCGCCGTAGCGGAGCAGCGCGTCGTGGAACCCGCGCAGCGTGAACCCCGCCCCACGCGCCGCGCGGAAGTCCTGGCGCAACTCGAGGATCTCGCGGCGCCCGACGGCGTAGCTCAGCGGCTGAGCGGGCTCGGCGCAATAGCGGCGCACTTCCGCTTCCGCGTTGGCCCGATCCACGTGCAGCTCGGTGACGAACTGCTCCACCGCCTGGCTGAAGGTCATCCCCCGGGTGTGCAGTCCCACGTCGAGCAGCACGCGCGTCGCGCGCCACAGCAGATTGACGCGCTGGAAGAATTGCTCCTCTTCCGAGCGGTAGAACCCTTCCTCGCCCATCATGTCCTCGCAGTACAGCGCCCACCCCTCGACCGTGAGCGGCGTCCACACGTTCTTGCGCGTGTCCGAGCGCTGCGCTTGCGCGTGCACCAGATGGAGGTGATGCCCGGGATAGCCCTCGTGCAACGCCGTGACAGCGATCTCGTGGCGGCAGTGATCGCGCAGGATGCGCTCCTGCGCCGCCGCCGGGAGCCTTGGGTCGGGGAGCGTCACGTAGAACCAGCCGGTGCGGTCGCTCGAATACGGGCCCGGACTGTCGTAGGCGGCGAACGGGATGATGGGCCGCATGAAGGCCGGCGTCGGCACGACGTCCAGCAGGGCATCGGGAATCGCCGCCAGCCGCCGCGTCGCGACGAAGTCGCGGGCGCGCCGCATCTCCTCCGCATAGGACGCGACCAGCGCCGCCGCGGGTGGGTGGTCGGCGCGCAGCCGGTCGGCGACGTCCTGCCAGCGCTTGCCGCCGCCGTTCAGGCGCGCGGCGCGACGCGCCAGGTCGGCCTCGACCTCTTCCTTCAGGTGCAGGCCGTAGCGCCACAGCTCCGGGGCCGTGTCGCGCAGCGCATGCTCGTAATGCAAATGAAAGTTGAAGTCGTCCTCACCCAGGGCGAACTGGTCCGACGCCGATTCCAGCCAGCGCTCGAGGTCGTGCGCGAAACCCGCCAGCGCCGCCGCCGCCCCCTCCGCCGCGGCCGCCAGACGCTGCGCGTCGGCGGGCGCCACGCCCGGCAAGGCGGTCCCCACTTCGCGCACCAGCGCCAACCCGCCCTCGTTGACGCGCAGCGCCGTTTCCACGAATACGCGCACCGGCTCGACCAGCGTGGCGCGCGCGTCGTCCAGCAGGGCCGGGACGTCCTCCAGCCGGCCTGCGAGCGCCCGTGCCTTCTCGGCCGCCGAGCGGTCGCTCCGGCCCAGCAGGAAGTGCAGGCCGCCGAGCAGGTGCGACAACCAGAACGCGGGGTTCTTGGCCTGGGGTCGCTCGCGCTCGAACCGCCGCAGCACCACCCGCACCTCGTTCAAGAGCGCGGTGCGGTCGATCTCGTCTTCGAGGTCGGCGGCCGGAGCCTCTTCGAGGGCGGTGCCGGTGGACTTGAGGGCGGCGAGGTGCGGCGCGAGCGCGACGCGGCTGAACCGCCCGTAGCGGTCGTCGTACGTCTTGATTCCCGCCTGCGTCGCCGCGACGGGGTCCAAGTGCCAGCGCAAGTCGAAGTAGGCCCGCTCGATTTCGCGGAACAGCCCTACCGCCATACCGCCTGCTTCAAGAGCCGGTGACACTCATCGTCCGACAGGACGCGGTCGGTGCGTTTCGCGGCCTCGAACAACACCCGGCACTGGGCCTCGTCCTCCGCGTCGTAGCCGTGCGTCTCGAGCCAGTACTTCACGTTGGACAGGCCCGAGACGGGGGAGATCTCGATCTTCTGCTCCAGGCCGAACTCCTGTGCGGGGACGGAGCTGTAGACGCGATCGGCGAGCCAGGCATGGCCCTTTTTCTTGGCCTTGATGATCGCCGCCGCGTGCACACCGGTCCCGGTGCGGAACGCGTCTCCACCCATCACCGGGTAGTTCACCGGGATCGGCACGCCCACCGCGTCCGCCACCAGGCGACAGTACTCGGGCAACTTCGCGATGTCGTGCCGGTGGGCGCCCAGCAGCCTGAGATTCACGATCAGCAGGTCCATCTCGGCGTTGCCGACCCGCTCCCCTACGCCGAGCGCCGTGCCGTGCACGCGGTCCACGCCGGCCTCGATCGCGGCAAGGCAATTGATCAATCCCAGTCCGCGGTCGCGGTGGCCGTGCCAGTCGATCTTGACGCCGCTCCCCTTGACGATTTCCCGCTTGACGAATTCGACCAGCGCCTTCACTCCGTCCGGCGTGGCGTGGCCTACGGTGTCCGCCAGGCAGATTCGTGTCGCCCCGCAGGCGATCGCGGTCCCATACAGGGCCTTGAGCGCGTCCGGCTTGGCCCGAGTGGTGTCTTCGGTCACGTACATCACCGGCAAACCATGTTTTACGGCGTACGTGACGGCGTCCTCGCTTGACCGGAGGATCCGGTCCAGGGTCCAGTCTTCGGCATATTGGCGGATGGGGGACGATCCGATGAACGTCGCGGCCTCGATCGTGATCCCGACCTCGTCCGCCACCCGCACGATGGGCTCGACGTCCGCAATCACGGTGCGCGCCGCGCAGTTCGGGGCGATGGGCAGCTTGGCGTCGCGGATCTCCCTGGCGAGCGCCCGCACCTGGTCCACCACGCGCGGGCCGGCCCCCGGCAACCCGATGTCGGCGGCCACGATACCCAGGTCGGCCATGAGGTGGAGCAGGCGCTTCTTGACGTCGAGCGCGGGGTCGCGGACGGAGGGGGATTGCAGGCCGTCGCGCAGCGTCTCGTCGTTCAGGTCGACGCGGGCGCGCGTCCAGTCGAAGGACGCCGCGCCGCCCGCCCGGTTCCAGTCGTAGATCAGCTCGCGCTCGTCCATGACCTAGTGTCACCCTCTCGCCCCCCACCGTCAAGCGGGTTAGTGTGAGAGACGGTGGAGCACACCCTCTCACGCCTGCTCGCGCACGAGCGCATCCGCGCCGCGCGCCGTCATGTCGAGCGCGCCGACGACGTGACGCTCGCACGCCAGGCCGCCCTCTCCGCCACGCCGGCGCCGACCGGGGCGGAGGGAGCACGCGGCGCGCGCGTCGCGGAATTGTTTCGCGAGATCGGACTCTCGCCCGTGGCGGTCGATCAGGCGGGCAACGTGTGCGGCTGGTTCGGGAACGGCCACGGGTCCGCGCCCGTCGTGCTGGCCGCACACCTCGACACGGTGTTCGGTCCCGAGGTCGACGTGCGCGTGAAGCGCCGCGGCCAGCGGCTCGAAGGTCCCGGCATCTCGGACAACGCCCGCGGACTCGCGGCGCTGGTGGCGGTGGCGGAGGCCCTGGTTGCGACCGACCGGGCTCGAGCGCGTCATCCACCGCGCGCTCGGCTCCAAGCGCTACCACGTCACGTTCCGGGGACCGGGGGGCCATTCCTGGGCCGCCTTCGGCGTCGCCAACCCCGCCAACGCCGTCGGGCGCGCCGCCGCCCTGCTCGCCGACCTCCCCATTGCCACGGCGCCCCGGACCACCTGCGCGGTGGTGGGACTGGGGGGCGGCACCGGCCTCAACTCGATCCCGCAGGACGCCTGGCTCGACCTGGACTTGCGGAGCGAGGATCCGCGTGCCCTGGCGCAGCTCGACGTCACGGTCCGAGCGGCGCTCGAGCGCGCGGCGGATGACGAGAACCGTACCCGCTCGACGGGCACGCCGCCCCTGCGCGTGGAGGTGCAGCTGGTGGGCGACCGCCCCTGCGGCATCACCCCGCGTGCCCATCCCCTGGTGCAGGCGGCGATCGCCGCCAATCGCGCGCTCGGCCGCGACGCCGAGCTCACCAGCGCATCCACCGACGCCAACGCGCCGATCGCCCTCGGCATCCCCGCGATCGCGCTGGGCGCGGGGGGCAAGGCCGGCGATGCACACCTCACGACCGAGTGGTACGAAAACATCGAAGGAGCGCTCGGCATCGTCCGAGCGCTCCTCGTCACCGCGGCGATGGCGGAGGTCGGCTAAGCCCGGGCCCCCGCCGTCCGGAGAGCCCGCGCCACCGCGAGCGATTCCCGGCTGTGACGCGTGACGCGCAGCTGCGACGAGTACACGTGCCGCACCACGCCTTCCCGATCGATCACGTACGTCACTCGCCCGGGTAAGAGGCCCAGCGTCTTCTCGACGCCGTACAGCTCGCGCACCTTCCCGTCCCGGTCGGAGAGCAGCAGGAACGGCAACCCCTGATTCGCCGCGAAGCGTCGGTGCGACGCCACCGAATCGGCGCTCACGCCGATCACCTCGGCATCGGCCGCCGTGAAGGCGTCGTAGCTGTCCCGGAACGCCCGAGCCTCGACCGTGCACCCCGGCGTCTGGTCCTTCGGGTAGAAGTACAGCACCACCGCCTTCCGACCCACGAGATCACGCAGGCGGACCGGCGTGCCGGTCTGGTCGGGCAGCGTAAAGTCCGGCGCCGCGTCTCCGACACTCACCTTCTGCTGTTTCGTCATCGACTCCCCTTTCTCCTGGAACTCAATGCGCCGCCGCCGCCCCGCCCGGCATTCCCTTGCTCTTGTGCATCAGCAGGAGGAGCGGCAGGGACAACACGAAGCACGCCCCGAACAGCAGGAACAGCTGCTCGAACGACAACATCAGCGCCTGGCGCGTCACCTGCCCGTTCAGGACCATCAACGCCTTGGAGTCGGCCAGGGGTGCCGGCGTGCCCGTGGCCATCAGCCGCGCGGTGATGGCGCCAAGCCGCTCCCGGGTCGCCTCGCTGTACTGCGTCACGTTGGCGATCAGGTCCGCGCGGTGGATGGCCTGGAAGCGCTGCACCAGAGTCGCCGAGATGGCGATGCCCACGCTGCCGCCGAGCTGGCGCATCAGGTTGAACAGCCCGGTGCCGTTCGGGATCTTGCTCATGGGCAGGTCCGCGAGGGCGAGATTGGTGAGCGGGACGAAGATGAGTCCCAGGCCCACGCCGCGGAATATCAGCGGCCAGAAGAAATCGCTCATGCCGCTCTCGGTCGTGAAATGCGCGTGCTTCCACATCGACAGAGCGAAGATCGACACGCCTGCCAGGATCGACAGCCGCCCGTCGAATTTGCCGGTGAAGCGTCCCATCGTGGCCATGGTGAACGCGCTCGCCAGCGCTCCCGGGAGAATGACGAACCCGGTCTGCTCCGCCGTGAAATTCTGCAGGTTCTGCAGGTAGACCGGCAGCACGAACACCGTGGCGTACAGGCAGATCCCCAGCACGCCGCCGAACACCACGCCCACGGCGAGCTGCCGGCTGTTCAAGATCCGCAGGTCGACCACCGGATGCTCGGTGGTGAGCTCGTGCCACACGAACGAGACGAGCGACACGGCGCTGATCAGGCCGTACATGGTCACTTCGCGCGACTGGAACCAGTCGAGTCGCTCGCCGCGCTCGAGCATGGTCTGCAGCGTGCCGATCCCCAGCGCCAGGAGCAGCAGCCCCACGTAGTCCACCCCCTCCGCCTTCTGCTGATAGCGGGAGTCGTTGACGAAGCTGAGCGACAGTG
>QHTP01000283.1 GCA_003220855.1 Gemmatimonadota bacterium | reverse complement strand
AGCCCTTAGAACCCATTTCTGATTGCGTGCGACTCGACTCCCAAAGATTGGGCCTCGGCCACCACCCCGTCCGAGGACGGCAAGCCCGTGACCGACCCAGCAGCTGCAGCTCCCGCCGACCAGAGTTTTGTAGTTCGATCGAGCCGGGCGCCCCGGTCAGACTCCCGGCGTGGCGTGCGCGATCTGCCAGCAACCGATTGCGGGATCGTTTCAAGAGATCAACGGCGCCGTCGCCGCGGCGCTCGGCGCAGTGTACTTCGGCATCGAGGCCCTGTTGGGCTACGAGTTCGGCCTCGTCGCGGTGGTGGTCGGCCTGCTCGTCGGGCAGGGTTCGCAAAGCGTCGAGCGCCCGGGGTGGCTTGACTCGAGTGGGCCCCAATTGACTATGTTTGCGGTTCGGCCGTGAATCCATTGGAGCGCCGGAATGACGTACATCATTGCAGAGCCGTGCATCAACCTAAAAGACCGCTCGTGCGTGGATGTGTGTCCGGTGGACTGCATCTACGAGGGGGAAGACCAGCTCTACATCCACCCGGACGAGTGCATCGACTGCGGCGCCTGCGAACCGGAGTGCCCCGTCACGGCCATTTTCCCCGAAGAAGACACTCCGCCCCAGTGGAAGTCCTATATCGCGAAGAACCGGGACGTGTTCCAGGGCGCAAGTCCCCCCGGTAAGCCGCAGCGCAAGGGATCGTAACGCCGAGCCCCGGGCGCGAGAGCCCGGGGTTCTGGTTTTCAGGGCAGGCCGCTCAGGAACTCGGCCAGGAGTCGGCCGGTAGCGAGTGGCTGCTCGAGCGGCGCGAGGTGGCCCGCTGCCGGAATCACGTGACACTGGGCGCCGGGGATGAGCGCCGCCATGGCTTGGGCCGCCGGCGGAGGTGACACCTCGTCGTCCTCGCCGACCACGATGAGCGTCGGGACGCGCACCGCACGAAGCGTGGCGGTCGAATCGGGCCGATCCCGCAGCGCGCGCAGCGTCCCTACCAACCCGGGCACGGTCCAGCGGCGCGTCATCTCGCGCACCTGTGCCGCGACTTCCGGTTGCGTGCCCAGCGTCGCGGGCGCGAGCAGGTGCGGCAGCAGGCGGTCGGTCACGGCGTCCGGCCCCCCCTGCTCGGCCAGCGCGGCGAGCTCGTCGCGCCCGCGCTTCCCGTCCTCGGAGTCGGCGTCGGCCTTCGTGTCCGCCAGGACGATCGCCCGTACGCGCTCGGCATGGCGCCGCAGCAGCTCGAAGATGACGTACCCACCCATCGACAGGCCGCACACCACCGCCGCCCGGATGCCGAGCGCGTCGAGCACGGCCACGAGATCGTCCGCATAGCGCGCCAGGGTATAGCCGTCGCTCGCGGGAGCGCCCGAGGCACCCACGCCGCGCAGATCGGGCGCGATCCGCTTTACGCGCGACAGCGTGGCGAGCTGGTGACGCCACACCGTACGGTCGAACGGGAACCCGTGTACGAACAGCACGGGCACGCCCTCGCCCCGCACTTCGACGCTGAGCTCCACGTCGCCCGCGGGCACTCGGATCGGTGCGTGGCCGCCCGCGGGACGAGGCCCGAGAAACCGGACGATCTCCTCCGGGATCGGGGTCGCGCGCCCGACGCGGTCGATGCAGACGAAGACGATCTCCGCTTCCGCCACGAGGACGTCGTCCCCGAGACGGCGGACGGCGTGACGCAGCGTGATACTGGTCGTGCCCCGGTTCGTCACCGCCGTCTCGACGCGCAGCACCTCGCGGGACAGGACCGCCGCCTTGTACTCGACAACCGCTTTGCGCACGGCCGGCCAGACGCCGTTGCGCTCGAACAGATCCATTCCGGGTCCGCGAGCCAACGCATCCCAACGGGCCCGCTCGAGCAGCGTCAGCAGCGCGGCCTGGTTCAGATGGCCGAACGCGTCGCATTCATACGGATAGACGGTCAGCTCGACGGCCGGGAACGGAGTCACGGGACCGCAAACGTATGCCAAAAAACCACGCGTTGCACGTTGCGCGTTGCACGTTGCATGACATGCGCGAACGCCTTGGCGCCGTACGTGGGATCCAGCGTGAGACCGTGCTCCGACGCGAGACGCCCCGCCGCCTCCCCTTCCGGTGTCGGGTGACCGTAGCCCCCCCCCAAACCATCCACTACCGACAGCGGGAAGCGCGATGCGAGATGCGGGATGCGGATGCCGCGGGCCGCGAGGAGGCGCCCGGCACGGTACGCGAGCCACCACGTCCGCGCACGGTTCGCCACGACCGCCGGGGCCACGCGGACACCAACGACCCGAGTGGGCCAGCCGAGCGCGACGACCGCCAGGGCCACGCCGGCAGCGGTGCCGCCGGTGCCCAGCGGAAGGACGATGCTGTCCGGCGGCTCTGCGACTTGACTGGCGAGCTCCAGCCCGGCGAGAAACTGTCCCACCACCGCTCGCGGGTGGGCCCCGCCGCCGGGGATCCAGCGCCGCGCTCCGAGCGGGCCCGCGTGCCGCCAGGCGGACAGCACGGCGAGGGGGAGGGTGGCCGGTCCGGGCGCGTGCACGATCAGCGCGGCCCGACGGGCGCACGCCGCCGCGACGGCGCGGCTCTCGACGGTGTCGGGCTGGCGGAACTGCGCGAGCACGGTGCGGTGTCCCAGGGCCCCGGCGTGGACGGCGGTGCAGAGGCAATGCGTCGAGCCCGTGCCGCCCGCGGTGACGAACACGGCTCCCGAGGGGACGCCGGCCAGCAGGAACTCGAGCCCGCGCACTTTGTTGCCGCCGCCCGGCGTGGCCGCGCGGTCTTCGCGCTTGAGCCAGAGGCCGGCCACGCCGAGTGCGGCGGCGAGCGCGGGCGCCGGCTCGAGCGGCGTGGGCCACTCGCCCAGGCGACACGGCGCGAGCGCCGCGCGTATCTTTTCACTCAGCAGCGCCGGATCAGACACCTGGACCCCGATCCCGAGGATGCCGATGCGCGTTGCCACGGACTACATCCGCCACGCCGCGCGCGCCGCCCGTAAGTATGCGGGCGACCCGTTGGGCGGCCCGCCCCCCTCGCAGCCGCCGGACGCCGAATTCTACAAGACCCTCGCCAAGGCGCTGGAGGAGATCGCCGCGGGCCTGGACGCGCTCGGCAAGAAAGAAGAGTGAGCTACATCAGCACACCCGCGGCACTCGCCGACGCCGTCGCGGCGCTGCGGCGCG
>QHTP01000282.1 GCA_003220855.1 Gemmatimonadota bacterium | reverse complement strand
AACCTTCCGTGGACCATCGATGAGCGCGAGCTGGCTGCGGCGATCGGCATCGCCCACACCTCCGTCATCAACGACTTCGACGCCGTCGGTCACGGCCTCGCCCTGCTCGGGCCAAGGGACGCCGAGACCCTCCAAGAGGGAGAGCCGATCGCCCACGGCCCCGTCGCGCTCATCGGCGCGGGCACGGGGCTCGG
The DNA here is from genome assembly GCA_003220855.1 of Gemmatimonadota bacterium. GTDB lineage: Bacteria > Gemmatimonadota > Gemmatimonadetes > Gemmatimonadales > GWC2-71-9 > AG41. The sequence continues at coordinate 709 of QHTP01000282.1, read as the reverse complement.
GGAGGCGTTTCTCTCCTGGGAGGGCGGCCGCTATCGCGTCCACCCGTCGGAGGGCGGGCATGCGGAGTTCGCGGCGCGCGACGAGGTCGAGTGGGAGCTCCACCGCTCGCTGCAGGATGAGTTCGGCCGTGTCTCCCGCGAGCGGGTCGTTTCGGGACCCGGCCTGATCGCCATCTACCGGCATCTCGCGGCGACAGGCGGCGTCGTCGAGAACGACGCCGTGCGGGCTGAGATGGGTCGACAGGATCCCGCGGCCGTCATCGTGCGGCACGGTCTGAACGGAACGGATCCGCTGTGCGTCGCCGTGCTTGACCGGTTCACCTCGCTGCTCGGCGCGCCGGCGGGGGACCTGGCCCTGACAGTCCTCAACAGATCCGCCTGCTCCCGCCGACCCGGAGCCTGAGTCTCGCGGCGGGCGGGGCGGAAGGCGGTGTGCGAGCCATGGCACCGTCGATCTTCTCCGAACCGCTGTCAACTCGGAACACTTTGGTCAGGCCGTCGGGAGCGAGAGCTGTAGGCCACGATGGCAGAATCGACAGGTGACGGGTTGCGGCGAGCGCCACCGCGGGGCGAGTTCGAGTGGCTGCTCCTTGCCGCAGTCCGGGCACGTGCCGCGGGCGTCGGTCGCCAGCTCCGCCGTCCCAACCCGCTGGACGAACTGCCAGATGCCATAGAGCAAGAACGATGGAACGAGCACGAAGTGGGCCAC
>QHTP01000281.1 GCA_003220855.1 Gemmatimonadota bacterium | reverse complement strand
GATCGTCACGGTGCCGCGCGTCGGCCTCCCGTGATACCCGGAGAGGATGAAAGTCTGAACATGAGAACTCGGTGAAGCGCCTTGGTCGGACGATCTGATCTCGAGATCCAGCTCGGCGCCTCGGGGTCCTACACTTGCCTGGGATCCTCTCATAGCGCTGTCCGTTGCTTCGTTAGCCATCCTTCTCCTCGCACTCGTTCCTCCCCCAAAGCACAGAGCTCCGTCGCCATGATCTCTATCCCACCGCTCCTGTGAGGAGCAATGCCGGGGTCGTGGCCGTCGCGCTGACTCGGAGCCGGATCCACATCCCCGAGGCGCCGTGTCCGGGCACGCCGCAGAAGATCAAGTACTCCCCTGCAGGCTGCGCGGTGAAGCCCAGGATGTCCTTCGCCTCCGAAGGCAGCCCTTCCGCGAGCTTCAGCGTGAAGGCCCGCGGAATGGCGGGATCGACGGACTGCGTCGGCAGCGGCGTGCGGGGAGCGATGACCTCGGCGCTATGGGGCAACATCCCGTCGTGGTTGCGGAAGTCGATCTCCGTTTTCCACCCTACCGGTACTTCGAGCGTGAGCGCCCCGTCACGAAACCCGTTGAAGTTCAGGGCGCCGTTCAGCCCGGTGAGCCCAGCGATCAACTGGAAGCGGACCGTTTTGGCGGCGGTATCGAAACGCAGCCAGGTTGGATCCACGACCCCCTGCTGCTGAGCACTCGCGGGAACGGCGAGCGAAAGGGTAACCAGCCCCACGATCGCCG
>QHTP01000280.1 GCA_003220855.1 Gemmatimonadota bacterium | reverse complement strand
TACCGATCAGACTCCCGCCAAAGATTCGGACCCAGGCGAGCTCCCCGAGTCCGAGATGCGAGAGCAGGACCGTGACCAGCGCGAACACGAATTCGACGATCGGGAACCCGAAGGCCACGGCCATCACCAGACTCGGCTCCCGTGCCGCGCCGTGGATGGCGGCCACAATGACGGCGCCGTACGCCACGTTGAGCAGGTAATGCACCGCCGTGAACAAGGCGACGCCGCCCAACACCGTGAACGTGCGGAACGGTTCGCCCACGACCGCATCGACCACGGCGAGCCAGACCCAGATGCTGGTCGCGACGACGAGTCCGAGCCTGGCGCCCTCTCGCAGGGAGTCGTGTTTGCCCGACAGGGTGCCCGTGTCCGCTAGCATGTCATCACCTCCGCGGCCCGGGCGGATGCACTCGGCGCTCGTGGAGGATCCGCGCGACGCTCGGGAGGGTCTGACGGGCCGCCTCGGGGACGTGGCGCCAGCTGTCTGTTCCCGGCCTGCCCACCCAGTAGTCGAACGGCTCGGCGCCCGGCCCGCTCGGCTGCCCCACAACGATCCGGCCTACCATCCCGACCGCTTCGTGGGGCATGCAGTAATAGTCATAGACCCCGGGTACGGTGAGCGTGACTTCGAAATGATCGCCCGGATGCACGAGGAACCCCGAGTCCCAGGCCACGGCGCTCTCCGGAATTCGCAACGGATGATGATCGTTCTGCGGATGGTAGGCGGTCGTCGTGTGCACGTTCTCCCGCACGATCCAGCGCACCGTCGCCCCCGGCTCTACGTAGAGCCCGATCGGATCGAACCATACCCGGGACCCGATCGCATCACTGTGCATCTCAATCACCTCGAGGACGGCCGCCGAACGGCGCCGCGCTCCGAGGAGCGCGGCTACGGACGCGCGCCGGTCTGGCACGAGCCCGAAGCCGACGAGCGCGAGCCCGCCGGCTTTCAGGAACTCGCGACGTGACGGCTTCATCACTTGGCAAGCTGGGCCGCGCGCTGCGACGACACGTACCACACGATCACGTGGTAGTGCGGCTCCGCCACGCCCGGGTGGCCCGCGTTGAAAACGATGTCTACGTGATCGGCGCGCTCACGACCGACCTTCAGATCGCTGAACGCCTTCTGAGCGTTCATGTCCTTGAGTGGGATCATGTAGATGGAGCTC
>QHTP01000279.1 GCA_003220855.1 Gemmatimonadota bacterium | reverse complement strand
TCGTCCGGCTCGAGGATGGCCTTGTCGGTAATGACCTTCACCGGCCCGGCGCCCGGCATCCGCAGCTCGCCCCGCGTCCGGCCCGCGGGCCTGAGTCCCGGGCTCGTGACGAAGTCCACGCGCTCGGGGAAGACGCGCGGTCCGAGCTTCGCCACGATCAGCGTGCGCTGGGCGTGGATCGCGATCTCCGCGGCTCCGCCCGACCCCGGCAAGCGGACCTTGGGGCGCGCATAGGGACCGATCACAGTCGTATTGATGTTGCCGTAGCGATCCACCTGGGCGCCGCCCAGGAATCCGACCTCGACGCGTCCGTTCTGCAGGATGCACTGGAACACGTCAGCCATGCCGCACACCATGAGCGATCCGGTGACGAGCGCCGGGTCACCGATGGAGACGGGGAGGCGTTCGGGTACCGCCCCCACGGCCCCCGATTCGTAGATCAGCACGAGGCGCGGGGCGTGGGTCGCGCGCGCCAGGTTACAGGCCAGGTTGGGGAGCCCGATCCCGACGAACACCACCTCGCCGTCCGCCAGCTCGCGGGCGGCGACGGCGGCCATCATTTCGTCGGGCGTGTAGGACGCGCTAGAAGCCGTAGTTGACTCCCTGGGAGACACGCTGTTTCGCCTTGAGCCTTGCGACTTGCGGCTGTTTTTTCAGGTACGCCGCGCGGTCGGGCACGCCGTACACGAATTCGTCGAGGTAGCGCGCGAGCCGCTCGGGGGAACGCGAGACGTCCTCCCACGCGACGTAGAAGTCGTTGTCGCGGTCGTAGTAGCCCTGTGCGTACGAGGGGTGCGCGCCCCAGGGCTCGACCACCACCGCGTCCACGACCATGCCAGGAATCGCCGTCCGATTCGGGTCGGATCGGATCAGCTGCTCGTCCACCAGCTCCTCCACGACGACGATGACGCGCTCCGAGGCGAACGCGGCCTCTCGTTGCACGCCGACGAGCCCCCAGATCTGCGTGTTGCCGTCGGCGTCGGCCCGCTGCGCGTGGACGATCGTCACGTCGGGGTTCAACGCCGGCACGGTGGCGAGGTCCTCCCCGGTATAGGGGCACGTGACGCTCCTGATGCGCGGGTTGGCCCGCGGCAGGTCGGTGCCCATGTAGTCGCGCAGCGGCCAGAACGGGAGCCGCGCGGCACCTGCGGCAAAGCGCGCGACCATCCCGAAATGTGAGTATTCCTCGATTTCGAGTCCCGAGTCCCGAGTCCCGACCCCCTCCACAGCGCGCCGGAACGCGTGCAGCGAGCCCACACCGGGATTCCCGGCCCACGAGAACACCAGCTTGCGGGCGCACCCCGCGCCGATCATCTGATCGTAGATCAGGTCCGGTGTGAGGCGCGCGAGTGTGAGGTCGCGCCGCCGCTGGCGAATGATCTCGTGGCCCGCGGCGAAGCAGATGAGGTGGGTGAACCCCTCGATGACGACCGTGTCGCCGTCGTGGACGAAGCGCGCGACCGCGTCGCGCATAGGCATGACCTTGGAGGCGTGATTGCTCACGCCTAGTCCGTCATCTCGCCCAGGCATTCATCGATGATCGCCAGCGCCGTATCGATGTCGGACTCGTCCACCACGAGGGGGGGAGCCAGCCGCAGCGCGCTCTTCCCCGCCCCGAGCAGCAGCAGACCCTTGCGGAACGCCCGTTCGACCAGCGCATGCGGGACGTCGGGGTCGGGCTCGCGCGTGGTGCGGTCCTTCACAAACTCGACGCCGATCATGAGCCCGCGTCCGCGCACGTCGCCGATCGAGCCGTACTTCTCCTGCAGCCGCTTGACGCCGGCGAGCAGTCGCTCGCCCAGCCGTGGGACGCGGGGGAGCAGCTCACGCTCCACCACGTCGAGCGTGGCCAGCGCCGCCGCGCAGCACACCGGATTGCCGCCGAACGTGCTGCCGTGCGCCCCGGGCTGCCATTTCATGATCGACTCTTTGGCGATGACCGCGCCGATCGGCATGCCGCTCCCCAGACCCTTGGCGCTGAGCAGGATGTCGGGCTCGATCCCCTCGTGCTCCGACGCCCACATTTTCCCGGTGCGTCCCACGCCGCATTGCACCTCGTCGCACACCAGCAGGATGCCGTGCCGGTCGCACAGCTCGCGCAGCGCCTTCACGTAGCCGGGCGGCGGCACGACGTAGCCGCCCTCCCCCTGGATCGGCTCCACGAAAATGGCGGCCGTGCTCTTCGGGTCGAGCCGCTTGGCGAACAGGTCGTCCTCGATGGACGACACGCAGCGCATCGTACAGGCGGCCTCACCGCGGCAGAAGTCGCAGCGGTAGCGGTAGCCGTAGGGGACGTGATACACCTCGGGCAGAAAGGGCGCGAACCCGGCGCGCTGTATCGACTTGCTCGCGGTCAGACTCAGGCCGCCGTACGTGCGGCCGTGAAACGCCCCGGTGAAGGCCACGATCGCCGGTCGCCCGGTCGAGTGCCGCGCTAGCTTGATCGCCCCTTCCACGGCCTCGGTCCCCGAGTTCGAGAGGAACACGCGCTTCTTGCTCGGTCCCGGCGCGAGACGTGCCAGTCGCTCGCACAGCGCCGCGAAGCTCTCGAAGTAGAAATCGCTGCCACAGATGTGAAGGAACCGCGCGGCCGCGTCCTGGATCGCCTGGACGACCTTGGGATGGCCGTACCCCGTGGACGCGACCGCGATGCCCGCCATGAAGTCGAGGTAGCGGTTTCCGTCCACGTCCTCGACCATGGCACCCGCGCCGCGGGCGATCGCCAGGGGGTACTCCTTGGGGTACGAGGTCGAGGCCCAGCGATCCTGGCGCTCGACGATCGCTCGAGCCTTGGGGCCCGGCGGCGGCACGACGATCCGCGGATAATCCTTCATCACAACTCCTCGATCACGGTCCGGCTCTGCTCGCGCAGGAATTGCGCGACGTAGTACGGCCCGCACCCGCCCTT
>QHTP01000174.1 GCA_003220855.1 Gemmatimonadota bacterium | reverse complement strand
CTCGCGGGCGCGCGGACCTAGAGGAGGACGGACGAGATGCTCACGACTCTGGCGGCGCTGGCAGGCCTCGCGCTCGCGCAACAAACCGACACGACCGTCCCGGTGCGGGCGGGCGCCCGGCTCGAGGTGAACAACTTCGGCGGGGAGATCGCCGTCAAGACGTGGAGCAAGAGTGCGGTGCGGATCGCCGCCAGCCACTCGAGTCGCGACCGCATCACGGTCGACGCGTCCGACCAGCTGGTGCGCGTGAAATCGGAGAGCCGGCGCGGGCCGTCCCAGGTCGTGGACTACGAGATCACGGTCCCCGCGGCGATGGCACTCGCCCTGTCGGGCGTCTACACCGACATCTCAGTCGATGGGAGCCAGGGGGAGATCACGGCCGAGACGGTCCAGGGCACGGTGAAGGTCTCGGGCGGCGCCGGCAACGTCTCCCTCAAGTCGGTGCAGGGGGACGTGACACTCGAGAAGGCACGCGGCCGTATCGACCTGAGCAGCGTGAACGAGACGATCAAGGCGAGCCAGATCTCGGGCGACGTTTCGGCGGAGACCGTGAACGGCGACATCTCGCTCGTGCAGATCGAGTCCGCCAACGTCGAAGCGAATACGGTCAACGGCGACATCGTGTACGACGGGACCATCAAGGACGGCGGGCGCTACCGCTTCTCGACCCATGACGGCGACTTGCGAGTATCGGTGCCGGAGAAGTCCAACGTCTCGATCTCGGTCTCAACGTTCGACGGGGACTTCAGCGCGTGCTACCCAGTGCAGCTCGTCGGTCCAAAGACGAAGCACCGGTTCAGTTTCACGATCGGCTCGGGCAGCGCCCGGCTCGAGCTCGAGTCGTTCAACGGCGACATCCGGCTGTGTCGTCCAGGGCAGCTGGCCAAAGACCGGAACGAGGACAAGGACCACGACCAGGACCACGACCAGCACCAGGAGGAGGAATGATCATGCGCTTCACCACGCTCGGGCCGCTCGTCGTCGCGGCCGCCCTGCCGTTCGCCCGCCCCGCGGCGGCCCAGGGTGAGTTCCACTGGAAGGGCCAGGTTGCCGCGGGCAAGACGATCGAGATCAAGGGCGTGAATGGCGACATCGACGCCGTCGCCGGCTCGGGCGAAGTCGAGGTGACGGCGGTGAAACATGCGCACCGCAGCGACCCGGACGAGGTGAAGATCCAGGTCGTGCAGCATGAGGATGGGGTCACCATCTGCGCGGTGTACCCGAGCGACGGCGACCGCGAGAACACCTGCGAGACGGGCGAGCACGGTCACATGAGCACGCACGACAACGACGTGAGGGTGAACTTCACCGTCCGCGTGCCCGCGGGCGTGCGCTTCGCGGGCCATACGGTCAACGGCGAGGTGGAAGCGGCCAACCTATCGGGCGATGTGGAAGCGCACAGCGTGAACGGCAGCATTCGGGTGTCCACGTCCGGCAGCGCCGAGGCCTCGACGGTGAACGGCTCGATCACGGCGTCGATGGGCCGCGCGCAGTGGACCGACGCGCTCGAATTCCATACGGTGAACGGCGGGATCACCCTCAACCTGCCCCCCAACGTCTCGACCGAGGTGCGGGCCAGCACGGTGAATGGCGACATCGAGACCGACTTCCCGCTCATGGTCACCGGTCGCCTGGGACCGCGCCGCGTGACGGGCACGATCGGCAGCGGCGGCCGGCGGTTGGCGCTCGAGACGGTGAACGGGAGCATCCGGCTGAGGAAAAACACGTAAAAGGCACGGGAATGGGGAAAGGGGAAAGGTGTGAGCGTTTCCCCTTTCCCCTTTCCCGCAGAATTTCGACCCTCTCCGCAACACCCCGGTACCTAATCCCACCACCTCGGGCCCCAGGTTAGTCGCGTCCGAACCAGGGGTCCCGTGGTGCTGCGGGAACTTCTTACCCGCACCGAGCAGATCGACGATCTTCGCCACCTCTTTGGGGCGCTCGGGTTTCAAGCGGCGTGGGAGCCCGTGCCGCCCGGGCCCTGGCTCGGCACCGCGCCGGTGGAGGCCGCCGGCGTGGTGCGGGCGGCGCTGGTGGCGCGTCACGATGCGTTTCGCGTGTTTGCGCTCGAGGCGCGCGATCCCGAGCGCGCGGTGCGGGCGGCGGCGCAGCGGCTCGCGGCGCACGCCGAGCGGGGCCTCGCGTGCGCGTTGGGCAGCGCGCCGCGGCGGCTGTTGTGCGCGGGCTGGCGCGCCGCCGCGCGCGGGGCCGCCATCCGGGTCGCCGCCATCCCGCTGGAACGGCCCCCAGGCAGCTCGCTCGAGACGCTGGAGCGATTCAGCCCACGGCCGCGCGAGACGGCGCTGGCGCTGAGCCTGCGCGTGGGCGAGGCGCTCGCGAGCGAGGCCGTCACCCCACGTTTCTTCCGTGCGTTCCGCGCCACCCTCGAGCGCCTGACTGATCGGCTGTCGACACCGCGCAGCCGGGCCGAGCGACATACCCTCGCGCTGACCGCGCTCACGCGGGTGCTGTTCCTCTATTTCGTCCAGGGAAAAGGGTGGCTGGATGGGGACCGCCGCTACCTGATTCGCCGGTTCGACGACTGCGTCGCCGGCCGGCGGGCGTTTCACCGCCGGGTGCTCGACCCGCTGTGCTTCGGGGCGCTCAACCGCCCCGCCGCCGACCGCTCTGGCGCGGCCCGCGCGCTCGGCCGGCTGCCGTTTCTGAACGGCGGCCTGTTCGAGCCCACGGCCCTGGAGCGGCGCCACGGCCCCGCGCGGTGGGGCAACAGCGACTGGCGCGACGCGTTCGACGACCTGCTGGAGCGGTTCCACTTCTCGGCGCGGGAAACGGAAGACGGCGACGCCGTCGCCCCCGACATGCTGGGCCGGGTGTTCGAAGGCGTGATGGATCCCGCCGAACGGCGCGCGAGCGGCAGCTACTACACACCCGCCGCGCTGGTGCGGGAGATCGTGCGCGCCGGACTCGAAGCCGTGCTCGTCCACCGGCTCGGCCTCGCCCCGGCGGCCGCCGAGGGTTGGATCCATCGCGGCGAGCCGCCCGAACGATCGCCCGACCTGCGACAGGTCACCGTGCTCGATCCGGCGGTGGGCTCGGGAGCGTTTCTGCTCGGCGCGCTCGACGAGCTCACGCGGCTGCGCTGCACGGCGGGCGAGGGGCCGGCGTGCGCCATACGGCGCGATGTGGTAGCGCACTCGCTGTTCGGCGTGGACCTGAGCCTCACCGCGGTGCGGCTGGCCGAGCTGCGGCTGTGGCTCGCCCTGATCGCGGATGTGAGCGCCGAGCCGAACGATCGGGAGTTCGCCCGCATAGCGCCGTTGCCGAACCTGGACGGACACGTACGCCAGGGGGACGCACTCGTCGACCCGCTCACGCTCGCCAGGGCGCTCGGCGCCGCGCCTGCGCCCGCGACTCCCACGCCCGAGCTCGAGCGGCTGAGCAGCGCCCGGCGTACGCTGTTCGGTCTGGCCGGTCCGGCGAAGCGGGACGCGCTCGCCACCCTGGCCCGCGCCGAGGCGGCGCTCGCCCGCGGGCTGTTTCGCGCGGCGGTGGCGGCCCTGGAGCGCCGCGGGGCGGAGCTGATCGCGGCGGCGAAGGACCGCGACCTGTTCGGACGACGGCGGGGGCTCACGGGCGACGAGCGGGCCCTGCTGCGGCGACTGCGCGCCAGCCGGCGCGAGCTGCGCGCTGCCGCGACGCGGCTCGAGCGCGACGGCGGCGCGCCGTTCTTCGCGTTCGAGTCGCACTTCGGCGACGTGCTGGCGTGGGGCGGGTTCGACCTCGTGGCGGGAAATCCCCCGTGGGTCCGCGGCGAACGGGTCCCCATGCGCGTGCGCGAAGCGCTCGCGACGCGGTACGCGACGTGGCGACCGGCGCGGGGCCGGGGGTTCGCCCATCTGCCCGACCTGGCCGTCGCCTTCGTGGAGCGCGCGCTCGAGCTGGCGGCGCCGGGCGGCAGCGCGGCGCTGCTCGTTCCCGCCAAGCTCGCGTCGAGCGGCTACGCGGAGCCGCTGCGCCGGCGGCTGGCCGAAGGGGCGCGCATCGAGCGGGTGGTGCCCAGCCCCGCCGTGGCAGGTGCGTTCGCGGCGGCGGTCTATCCCATGGTGCTCGTCATCACGCGGGCGGAGCCGACGGGGCGCGAGCAGGTCGCGACGGCGCTCGGGGCCAGAAGCGCCACGCCCCTGATCCCGCAGCGCGCCCTCGCGGGCGACGGCCCGTGGATCCTGGCGCGCGACGCGGTCCGGGTGGCACGGCACCTCGGGGCGAGGTGTCCGCGAGTGGGCGAGCGCTGGAGGCCGCAGCTCGGCGTGAAGACGGGCGCGGACGAAGTGTTCCTGAGCGCCCAGCCTGGCCCGGCGACCCGACCCGCGGTCAGGGGCCGTGATCTCGCGCCGTGGCGCGCCACGCCCCGCATGCACCTGCTGTGGACCCACGCCCCCGACGGCCGGCCACTCGCCCGCCTGCCGCTCGAGCTCGCCGCGGCACTCGCACCCCACCTCGAGCGGCTGGGCCGCCGCTGCGACTACCGTGCGGGACCGCCCTGGCAGCTGTTTCGTACCGCCCTCGCGTTCGCTCCCTGTCGCGTGGTCTGGCCCGATCTCGCACGCCGGCTCGCGGCCGTGGTGCTCGACCCGGAGCTCGTGCCGCTGAACACCGTGTACGGGATCGCCACGCGCGACGCGGACGACGCGTACGCGCTGGCGGCGCTGTTCAACTCGCGCTGGCTCACGGCGCTGGCGCGGCTGCACGCCGATCCGGCGCGCGGCGGGTTCCGGCGCTTCAACGCCCGCGTGGTGCGCGGACTGCCGCTCCCACCCACGAGTCCGCCGGCGTGGCGCGCGCTCGCCGATCAGGGGCGGCGCGGCGAGTCCGACGACGACGCCATCGCGGACCTGTACCAGCTCGATGCCGCCGACCGCCGTGCGCTGGCAGCCGCCCCGGATCCTCTCTGAGCACCTCGCCCCGCTCCCCGAGCCGCTCGCCTGCCTGCTCACACCGGGGGCGATCGAACCGCCGGCGGCCGTCGCGGCGCTCGGGGCGCGGGCGCTGCTCGACCTGGCGCCGCTCGGGCCCGAAGAGCGGGCGCCGTGGCCGGCATGGCTCGCCCCACACCAGGTCCCCGCCGCCGAGCGGCTCCGCGGCCTGCTGATCCGCTACGGAGGCGCGCTGCTCGCAGACGCGCCAGGTCTCGGCAAGTCGTACGTCGCCCTGGCCGTCGCGCTGGCCCTGCGACAGCCGTTCGCATTGGTGGTGCCGGCGGTGCTGGTGGACCAATGGCGCGCGCTGCTTGCGCAATTCGCGACCCAGGCGGCGAGCGTCACCCACGAGTCGCTGAGCGCCACGCCTTGCCGCCCCTTGCCGCCCGCTGCCGCCCGTTGCCGCCTTCTTGTCGTCGACGAGGCCCATCGCTTCCGCAACCCCGACACCAATCGCTACCGCGCGCTGGCGCGGCTGGTCGTGGGTGCGAAGGTCCTGCTGGTGACGGCCACGCCCGTCCACAATCGCGTGGGCGACTTGTGCCACCTGCTGCGGCTGTTCCTACGCGACCACGAGCTCACGCCCCTCGGCGTCCCCTCGCTGCGCGGCGCCGCACGCGGCGACCGGGACGCCGACCCCACGGCGGTCGCCGCCGCCGCTGCCCGGTTGTGCGTGTCCCGCTCGCGCGAGCGGGCGCGGACGGGCTGGAGCGCGGGCCCGGTCACGCTCTCGTTCCCAGCACGCGCCGACGGGGCGGTGGTCCGCACCGGCGCGGCGCCGGACGCGCTGCTCGAGCGTCTCATCGCCGGCATTGTCCAGCTCGACTTCGGCGGAGAAGCGGCGGCCCTGTTCCGGCTGTTGCTGTTGTCGCAGCTCGCCTCGAGTTTCCCCGCGTTCCGCTCGACCCTGGCGCGATACCAGGCATGGCTCGAGCTGGCCAGCGCCGCCGCGGCAGAGGGTCGCTCACTCACGCGCGGGGATTTCGGGCGTCTGTTTCCCGCCGGGCAAGGCGACCTGCAGCTCGCGCTCTTCCCGCTGCTCCTGCCGGCCGGCAAGACGACGGTGAGCGACGCGGATCGCCACACGGTGCGACGACTGTACGAGCTCGCGGCGCCCGGCCCGGACCCGAAGGCCGACGCCCTGGAGCGGATGCTCGCCGAGCGGGGCGGGAAGACGATCGTGTTCGTGCAGCCTCGAGCCACCGTCCGGCACCTGTTCCGCTGCTTACGCGGGCACCGCGTGGCCGCGGTGATGGGAGACCGGGGATGGTTCGGCAGCGAGCGCGCGACCCGGGCCGACGTGTTGCGCGCGTTCGCGCCGGTGGCGCAGGGCGCCCCGGCGCCCGCGGCCGCAATGCAGACCGACGTCCTGCTCGCGACGGATCTCCTGAGCGAAGGCCTGAACCTGCAGGACGCCGTGCGGGTGATCCACTACGACGTGCCCTGGAGTCCCGCCCGGCTGGCGCAGCGCGTCGGCCGGATCGATCGTGCCGGCTCGCCACACGCGCGCATCGAAACCGTGACGTTCCTGCCGCCGCCGTCGCTCGCCGGCGCGCTCGCGATCGAGCACCGCTGGCTCACCAAGGCGCGGGCCCAGGCGCAGACTGGCACCGCACAGATCGAGCTGGCGGAGGGCGGCACGGCCGCCGCCTTCGACTGGTGCGACCGCCTGCAGGAACTCACCGGACGCGCCGGCCGGCCCGCCGCGCGCGGTGGCTGCGCCGCCGTCGCCGCCGCGGAGCGGGCGGTGGTGCTCGTGGTGCGGCTCGCCGGCCAGGTGGAAGCGGTGGTGGTGACAGCCGAAGGCGTACGGGCCGATCCCGCGCGCGCCACCGCACTGCTCGAGAGCGCCGCGGGCTCCGCGCCGGCGCCGCTCGACCGCGCCGCACTCGAGCTGGCGATACGACGAGCCGCCCCGCTTGTCCGTAGCCGACTCGAAGCGATCGAGCGGGCCCGCTGGCGCGCGGCCGACCGCGACCGGCTGACCCGGCGGCTCATCCCGTGGGTACTCACGGCCGCGCGCCGCGCGGCGGCGCGGCGCCGCCACACTGAGCTGGCCCGCCTCGATGCCCTCGTGTCGCGGCTCGCCCTCGGGATGACGGCAGGAGAGGAGGTCCTGCTCGACGAGCTGCTCGGGCGACGCACGCCGCTGACCGTGCGGGACGTGCTGGCGTGGCACGAGCGGCTGCCGCCGCCCGCGGGCGTGCCCGATGCTCCCGTGATTGCGTTAGAAGCGGCGCTCGTGCTCGGCTGAGCGCTCACTCGTGATGCAGCAGCAGCTCCTCGTAGTCGAGCTCGCGCTGCACGCGTCGCATCACCGCGTCGCCGATCGTACCCTCGTCCCGCAGGCGCAGGAGCTCCCGCCGCTCCGCCGCGAGCAGCTCGCGCGCGAGCCGCGTGTGGGCCTCGGACTTGGCCTCCAATGGGCCGTCCAGCGTGCCATCCGCGTGACCCCGCAGGTGGCGGGCCCGATAGCGGTAGCGGTCTCGGGTGTGGGCCAACGCGTCGGGATGCATCCACGACTCGTGCGTGAGCTCCTCGAGCCGCGCCAGCGCCGCCTCGGCGGTGCGCAGCCGGGCGCCGATCTCCTCGCGCTCGTCCTGCTCGCCAGTCTCGCGCACCCCCAGCCACCGGAGCAGCGGCGCCAGGGAGAAGCCCTGGCCCAGCAGCGTCACGAGGATGACCGCGAACGTGATGGCGATGATCACATCGCGCCCGGGAAACGGCGCGCCGGTGGCCGTCAGCGTGGGAATCGCGGCGGCGAGCACCAGCGAGTCGGCGCCCCGCAGCCCGGCCCAGGAGACAACCACCGGCAGCCGCCATGACGGGTAGGGGTCGCGCTTCCGGACACGCGCGCTCAGGAACCGCGGGAGGTACGTCGCGGGGAACACCCACACGAAGCGCGCGACGATGACCGTCAGGGTCACCAGTACCGCTCCCCACACCAGGTCCCGGGCGAACGGGCCGCTCCAGCCGGCGAGGATCGGTCGCAGCCCCAACCCGGTAATGATGAAGATGAGCCCCTCGAGCACGAACACGACGACGTCCCACATGCCCGAGTTCTGCACCCGCGTATCGGCCGCCACGACGCGCGGGCCGACGCGCCCGAGGTAGAGCCCCGTCGCCACGACGGCCAGGATCCCCGACACGCCGAGATGCTCCGCGGGCAAGTAGGCCGCGTAGCCCGTCAAGAGCGAGATGGTGTTCTCGACCTCGGGATCGTGGATGTGACGCCGCAGCTCCGCCAGGAGCCGGGCGACGGCGAGCCCGACGACGATGCCGCCGGCCCCCACGTAGAGAAACCGCAGGCTCGCCGTCATAAGCGAGAACCCGCCCGTCACCGCGGCCGCGACCGCCATGCGGTACGCCACGATGGCGGCTGCGTCGTTGATCATGCTCTCGCCCTCGAGAATGATCACGAGGCGGCGGGGCAGCGGCAGCCGGCGCAGGAAGGCCGTCGCGGCGGCGACGTCCGGCGGTGAGACGACGGCGCCGAGCGCGAAGGCCGAAGCCCAGGGCAGACCCGGTATCGCGAGGCGTGCGACCCACGCAGCGGCGAGCGTGATGAACAGAACGTGCCCCACCCCGAGCAACAGGATGGGCCGCAGGTTGGCACGCACATCGCGGTAGGATGACAGCAGCGATGCGCGGAACAGAAGCGGTGGGATGAATACGAGAAAGACGAGCTGCGGATCGAACTGCACCACCGGCAATCCGGGGAGCAGCGCGACCAGCAGCCCCCCCACCACGAGCAGAGCGGGCGTAGGGACGTCGAGGCGACGCGCCACCAGCGCCAAGAAGGTGACGCCCACGAGCAGGGCGAGAACGGTCTCGAAGTTGTGCATGCGGTTTCAGGGTTCCCAAAGTTACCTTCCGGCGTGGCGCTCACCACGTTCCTGTTCGACCTGGACGGCACGCTCATCGACTCGATCGAGCTCATCCTCCGCTCCTACCGCCACACACTGCGGACCCATCGGGGAGAGGAGCCCGCCGACGACGTGTGGATGGAGGGGCTGGGCACGCCGCTGTGGGTGCAGTTCCGGCGCTTTACCGAGGACCCGGCCGAGATCGAAGCGATGGTCGCGACCTACCGCGCGTACAATCTGGCCCACCACGACGAGATGGTCCGTCCGTACGAAGGTGTCGTCGAGGCGGTGCGGGCCTTGAAGCGGGGGGGCCGCCGGCTGGGCCTCGTGACGAGCAAGATGCGGAGCGGGGCGATGCGGGGGCTGGTGCGCGCGTCACTCGAGGACGCGTTCGATGTGGTCGTGGGCGCGGACGACGTCACCCATCCCAAGCCCGATCCCGAGCCGGTGCGCCTGGCGCTCGAGCGGCTGGGCGCGCCGGCGAGCGGAGCCGTGTTCATCGGTGACTCGCGCCACGATCTGGTGTGCGGTCGCGCGGCAGGGGTCAAGACCGCCGCCGCCCTGTGGGGACCGTTCGACCGCGCCCACCTGGCGGATCTCGAGCCCGATTACTGGCTGGAAACACCGCGAGACCTCAGTTTACTGACGGCTGACGACTGACACCGGAGGACCCTTGCGGTTCGTTCCCTTCGAGCTGGAACGCTGGCAGAGCACCTGGGAGAACCGGGTGCGCTACAACCTCTCCGAGTCGGGAGTGCATCCGCTCTCGATCCGCGAGCTGCTCGACCTCGCGGGAGCCTCGCGGGAGCCCCTGCTCGACGTGCGGCTCGGCTACAGCCAGTCGAACGGCACCGACCTGTTGCGGAGCCGGATCGCCGCGCTCTACGCGGGCGTATCGCCCGAGCAGATCCTCGTCACGAGCGGCAGCGCGGAGGCGAATTTCGTGGTGTGCTGGCGGCTGATCGAGCCGGGCGACCAGGTCGCCGTCATGCTCCCGAACTACCTGCAGACGTGGGGGCTGGCCCAGAACTTCGGCGCCCGGGTCCGGGGCTTCACGCTTCGCGCCGAGGCCGGGTGGGAGCCGAGCGCCGACGAAGTCCGCAGCGCGATCGCGCCGGGCACAAAGCTCGTCGTCGTCACGAACCCTCACAACCCGACGGGCCACGTGCTCTCGGACGGCATGCGACGCCTCATTGTGGAGCGCGCCGCCCAAGTCGGCGCCTGGCTCCTGGCGGACGAGGTCTACCAGGGCGCGGAGCGCGACGGGACCACGACCGCGTCGCTCTGGGGTAGCTACGAGCGCGTGATCGTCGTGAACGGGCTGTCGAAGGCGTACGGCCTGCCGGGCCTGCGCATCGGTTGGGTGCTGGGGCCGCCGGGGTTCTCCGTCGAGGCGTGGGCCCGCCACGACTACACGACTATCGGGCCGGCGGGCGCGAGCGATCACCTCGCCGCCGTCGCGCTCGAGCCGCGAGTGCGCGAAAAAGTGCTCGAGCGCACGCGCGCAATCCTGCGGTCCAACTACCCGGTCATCGAGCGGTGGCTGAAGCGCTTCGGTGACACCTTCAGCTGGAACCCGCCGCAGGCGGGAGCGATCTGCCTGGTGAAGTACCGGCAGGGGATCAGCGCGCTCGATCTGGTGGAGCGGATGCGGGCCGAGCACAGCGTGCTGCTCGTGCCGGGGGACCATTTCGGCCTGCCGCACCACATCCGATTCGGATTCGGCGAGGAGGTCCACCACTTCGAGGCGGCGCTCGCGGAGACGGAGCGGGGCCTGAAGCGCGTGTTCACCGACTGACATGCGGGTCGTGCCGCTCGAGGCGTTCCGGGACAAGGTCTCGTTCGCCGTGGCGGTCGGCGCGGTGGAGCGGGGTTTCCGCTCGCTCGCGTTGGGGGAGGCGGTGCTCCCCGACCCGATGGTGGTGGAGCTCCCGGCGGAGCGGGCGGAAGTGCACGTGAAAGGGGCACATCTCAAGGGCGCGCGCCACATCGTCCTCAAGGTGGCGACGGGCTTTTACGAGAACCGCGCCCGCGGCCTGCCGTCCGGCGACGGCCTGTTCCTACTGCTCGACGCCGGCA
>QHTP01000173.1 GCA_003220855.1 Gemmatimonadota bacterium | reverse complement strand
TACACTTCCAGGTCCCCCGCGCTGAAGCACACGAACCGCACGAGCTCGACCGGTCCCGGCTCGCGCAACGCGCGACGCACGGTTTCCACCGCGACGCCCGCGGCGTACTCGATGGGATACCGATACGCCCCGGTGCTGATGGATGGGAAGGCGACCGACGCGAGCCCGTGCTCGCGGGCGAGCCGCAGGGCGTGCTCATAGCAGCCGCGCAGCAGCTCCGGCTCGCCGCGCCTGCCGCCGCTCCAGACGGGCCCCACGGTGTGGATCACGTAGCGCGCGGGGAGCCCGTAGGCGCCGGTGATCCGCGCCTCCCCCGTCGGGCAACCACCGATCCGGCGGCACGCCTCCAGGAGCTCGGGGCCCGCGGCGCGGTGAATCGCGCCATCCACACCCCCGCCGCCCAACAGCGTGGTGTTGGCGGCGTTGACGATCGCGTCCACCGCCTGTTGGGTGATGTCCCCCTGGACCGCCTCGAGCCTCGGCACGCGGAGGCAATCTAGCGCCCGTCGGCCCGGCCCGTATTGTTAGCTCATCCCGGCGCGTGCGGCGTCGGGGGACGGGACGGGATGCCATGTCGGGACGCGATCTGATCGAACGGGTCCGCAAGGCCCTGCGCGATCGCTACAGCGTGATCGCCGCGGTGGGCCGGGGCGGGAACGCCTGCATCTTCGCGGGTCGGGACACGAGCGGCGCCGACGTGGCCATCAAGGTGCTGCATCCGGAGCTGGCCGTCTCGGTCGCCGCCGACCGCTTCCTGCGGGAAATCCGCTACGCATCGCAGCTCAACCACCCGCACATCGCCCGTCTGATCGACAGCGGCGAGGCGGACTATCTCCTCTGGTACGTCATGCCGTACGTGCCGGGCGACAACCTGCGTCAGGCGCTGCGCCGCGTGCCCCGGCTCCTCGTCCCGGACGTGGCGCGCGTGGCCGTGGAAGTGCTGGACGCGCTCGAGCACGCGCACGCGCACGGAATCGCGCACCGCGACATCAAGCCGGACAACATCGTGCTGTCGCCCGGGGGAGCCGTGCTCGTCGATCTCGGGATCGCGCGCGCGATCGCGAGCTCGGGCGACGATCGCGTGACCCGGAGCGGCTTCGTGGTCGGCACCGAGGAATACATGAGCCCGGAGCAAGCGGAGGGTGCTCCCGACGTGGACGGGCGCACCGACCTCTATTCGCTCGGCGTCGTGCTGTTCGAGTGCCTGGCGGGCCGGCCGCCGTTCTCTTCCGTCAGCGCCGCGGCCGTGCTGGACATGCATCAGCACCAGCCGGCGCCCGACGTGCGCAGCGTCCGACGTGACGTGCCGAAGCCGCTCGCCGCCGTGCTGGCGCGCGCGCTCGTGAAGCCGCGTGACGGGCGCTGGCAACGGGCCCGCGACATGCGCGACGCGCTCGGCCCGTTCGTCGCAGCCGGCTGACGGCTGGCACGGGCCCACCGCGCCCGCTACACTCACGGGATGCGACCCGTCGGACTCACCGCCGTGCTCCTCCTGTCCGCCTGCCAACCCCAGGCGCGGCGACTGCTGGTGCTCGACCTCGCCCTCTCGGAGCCCGCGTTGCTGAACGGGACGGTCCAGCCATGGCGTGACGAAGGGTACAACGTCGAATACCGCCGCTTCTATCCGCACCTGGTGCGTGCCGATCTCGAGCACTACCGGGTGCTCCTGTTCCTACTCGGCCGCGAGCCCGAGGCGCCGTCCGACGCCCTCACGGCCGGCGACCTCGCGCTGCTTACCGAGTGGGTGCTGCGCGGCGGCGTGGCCGTGCTGGGCTATGATGCCGACGGTGAGGGGTACCTCGACCGTTGGACCACGAACCGCTGGCTCGACTTCCTGGGGACGGGGATCTCGATCGGCGACCGGCTGCTGGAAGACACGACCGCCCGTGCGCTGACGACCACCGGCCGGCCGCAGCCCTGGGTGGAGGCGCGCACCGTCGGCGACGAGCCGCTCGGCTCGCCGCTGGGCGAGGTGTACGAGTCGTTTCCGCTCGAGCGCAACAACGTCGTCACGGTGCGCGATCACTCGGCGCTCCTCGCGGTGACGTCGAGCCACGCCTTCGTGCGCGCCCCGCGCCCCCCGCGCACCGCTTCGCCCCGCGGCGCCGCGGGCGTCGTGGCGGCGGCGCGCGTCGGCGAGGGGCTGGTGCTCGTGATCAGTCGCCATGCGCTCGGGGCGCTCGGGCCACAGTTCCGGCCGACCACCGCCCCGCTGCAGCAGCCGGGTGCCCTCGAGCGCACTCGGGGATTCCTCAATGCCTTGGCGCGCTGGACCCGGCGGCCGGCGGAGTGGGCGCACGTTCCCCCCGCGGCGCGCGGCGTGCCGGTCGCGCTGCAGCAGGCGCCCATCCCGGTGGAGCTCGTCCCCCCGCCGCTCGTGCCGCCGGTCGGCGTGGACACGATCACGCTCCCGCTCGTCCCCGATCCCAAGCTCGACCGCGCGACCAGCATCCCCGAATGGTTGCGCCAGCAGGGGATGCGCGTCCTCTGGGCACCGCTCCTCCCCGCTCGCGACGGGCGCCACGTCGTGCGGCCGGGAGCCTCGCTCGATTCGCTCGTCGCGCTCCTCGACGTGGGCGGGTTCAATCTCCTGGGAGGCGATGCCGACCCATCGGCCATGGACTCGGTGCACGCACGCTGGGACGAGCGCGACGCCGTGCGGCGTGCCTGGGCGGCCGCGGTGGGCCGGCTCGAGCCGACCAGCGTTGCCTGGATTCCCGTGCTCGACTACGCGCACGCCCGCCGCAATCCCGCCGACTCGTCGCGCGGGGCCCGTGGCGAGGGGCTCGCCGCGCCGTGCGCACTCGATTCGGCACTGTGGGCCGAGGGAATCTCCGGCGCGTACGCTGCGCTCGGCCGCCTGGCCGCCGAGCAGCGCACGCTGGTCATCGCCCTCGGCTTGGACATCGACGGCCCGCGTGGCTACTCGATGGGCCAGGAGTTCTGCGACGCCGCATGGCGGCGCGGCATCGCCGGCTTGGGCGATGCGGCGAGGCTGGATTCGCTGCCGTCCGGGGCCCGCTACGCGGCGCTGCGGGACGCCGGGCTGCTGGCGCGCTACTACCGCGCCCTCGAGGACGAGGTCGCGACGCGGGCCGCGGCCGTGCGCGACCGGATCCTGAAGCAGCGGCGAGACGTCTATTTCGCGTTCCGGCTGCCTCAGCCGCCGGCCGACTGGTTTACGCTAGGACTGTTGCGCGGGTTCGGCCTGCCCGACCGGCCGCTCCTGCTGTTCACGCCGGAGCTGCGCACGCGTCAGCTGCTGTCGCTGTACCGCAGCGGCGGCCTGAACCTCGCCCACGCCGTCGCCCTGCCTCCGGCCTCACTCGCTGCCCGCGACTGGACCAGCCTCAAGCGCCTGGTATTCGAGGAGAACGACGGTTTCTGGCTCGCCCCCGACGAGGCGCCCGGCCTCGGGAAGCGCGTGCCGCTCGACAGCTTGGGCCGCCTGCTGCGGCGGCTGGCGCGCTAGCCTTGCCCCGACCCTTCCAGAGCCCGTAGTTTTGGTACTGGGTGGCGGTAGGGCGTGATGGTCGCGGCATGTCGGCTGGAGTGGCGTGCCGAGGAAAGTCCGAGCTCCACAGGGCAGACTGCCAGGTAACTCCTGGGCGCCGCGAGGCGACGGAAAGGGCCACAGAGAACAGACCGCCCTTTATCCAAGGGTAAGGGTGAAACGGTGGGGTAAGAGCCCACCGCGCGCCTGGCAACAGGCGTGGCACGGTAACCCCCAGTCGGAGCAAGGCCAAGTAAGCAGCGAGACCCGGCCCGGGTCGCCTGAGCTGCGGGTAGGCCGCGTGAGGTGGCTGGCGACAGCTGCCCCAGAGAGATGACCATCTGCCCCGCTACGGCGGGCAAACAGAACTCGGCTTATGGCCCTACCGCCCTCCTCCCTATGACCTCGCCTTCGAAGCCGTACCCGGCGCAGTGGGAGCAGGTGGCGGACCTGCGGGTGTTCCGTACCACCGCCCAGGAGTGGGAGAAGCTCATCGGCTGGCGCGCCGACATGCGCAAACGCGGATGGAAGCTCTTGCGCGTGGCGAGTGAGGGCAGCGAGATGGTCGCCGTGTTCGGCCGCACCAAAGGCGAGCGCGCCTCGCCATGACGCCTCGGCTGTTGCTCGTAGTCACCGCGCTCGCCAGCGGGTGCGCGTCGGGCAGGGCCGGACCGGCGGCGACCGCGACGCCGGCGCCCCCGTCGACGCCCACGACGCCCCCACCGCCCCCGGCTGCCCCAGCGTCCGCGAGCGTGCACTACGGACCGGGCGCGCTCCGCTATCTCGTGCACCGGCAGCTCAACATTCAGCAGACCCTGGGCGACCAGGTGCAGGCACAGAGCCTCGGCGCCCGAATCTTCGTCACCATGGCGATCACCGGCCCAGCGGACAGCGTGGGTTACCCGACGACCTTCAGCATCGATTCGATCGTGGCCGACTCCGGCACGCCCGCGCCCATCGCGGACAACATCGTCAAGGTGCGCAAGCTGGTGTTCGCGGGTCGCGTGGCGCGGCGCGGCGAGTTCGTCAACGCTGCGCCGTCCGACAGCGCGCTCGCCCAATCCGTGGCTCAGCTGCTCGGCAACTTCCGGGATTTCCTGCCCCGGCTGCCGGCGGACGGGGTCAAGCCGGGCGCGACGTGGACGGACACCGTCGAGACCACGCAGAAGGGCGGCGACGCCACGAGCTCCCGGCGCGCGACCATTCACGCGACCGCGACCGCGTGGGAACGCGCGGGCGTGTCAGGTTTGCGCGTGGAGACCAGCCAGTCCTACCACGTCACGGGCAGCGGAAAGAACGCGGGCCAACCCTACGAGCTGTCGGGCGAGGGGACTGCGACCGGAACCGCCTTCCTCGCCGCGGACGGCCGCTACATGGCCGGCGAGGTGCGTGATTCGACGGCCCTCACCATCCGCCTGCCGGTGCAGGGAGTCTCGGTGCCCGTGGTCCAGGTCGCCCGCACCGCGGTTTCGGTGCTGCCGTAGTGGGCGGACCGGCGGACCCTAAAGGACTCCCGAGCCATCGCCGGCGGGCGGTCGGACCGTCGCTCTTGGCGCTCGTGGTCCCCGCCGTCGTCGGGGCCCAGGTGGTACCGAATCGGGCGACGCTCTACCTGCACCCGAGCGACGTGACCGACGCACGCGCGCTGTGGGTGAACCCCGCGGGGTTCGGCCGCTTCGAGGAGGCATCGCTCCATCTCGACCTGTCGGTGGGCGAGCCCGGCACGGCCGGCCGGCTGCGACAGCTCACGCTCGGCCTGAGCTCGCGGGGCTTGTCGTTCGGCTATCAGCGCGACGTGTTCGACGCGGGAGCGCGGGGCCACACCTATCGCATCGGCTATGCCGCCGGACGCGCGGGGCTCGTGGCGGGCGTCGCGGCCGCGTTGTACCGCGGCGACGGTGCCTCGGCGAGCGGCTGGGATCTTGGGGTGTTGTACGACCGGATGGCCTCGCTCTCCGTGGCTGGGGTGATCGAGAACGTCGGGCACCCGAGCGTGCGGGGCACGACGCTCCCCGTCACGTACGTGCCGAGTGCGACGCTGCGCCTGTTCGATGCCCGCGCGGCGCTCTCGGCCGACGGCCGCTTCACGTCGGGGGGCGTGCTCGGCTACGCGTTCGGCGTGCGGGCCACGCTGGGAGCGCCGTCGCGCGTCCCCGTCGGACTGCTCGCTCGCCTCGACACCGACCGCACGCTGGCACGCGCCGGACTGGCGTTCGGGGTGTCGCTCGGCTCGCAGGACCTCGCGGGCCTCGTGGCCACGGCGCCCGGCGATGCCGCCCGCATCGACGCCCTCGATCTGTACGGTGTCACCACGCGCCGGTTCGCCCGCTCTCGGGGCGTCAGGGACTGAGCCGGAGCTGCCGCAGGCGGGGCGTCATCTCGTACACGTCCCGGATGGACAGGCGGCTGAACGCCGTGTCCTCCCGCGCCCGCCGCACGCTGAGGATCATTCGCAGCGCGAGCCCGCCGCGCAGGTTCAGCCGGTAGCGCACGCGGACGCTGTCCCGGGCGTACACACGCGCGCCGTGCGGCGTGACGACGCTCACGACCCGGCGCGCCACCAGCAGCAGCGTCGTATCCTCGGCGCCGCGCGGCGCGAACACGTACAGGGCCACGTCGCCCGGCGGCAGGCCGCGCTGGCGCCGCAGTACCTGTGTCACGCTGTCCGGCACCGGGGCGCTCACGGAGAGGCGAGGCCCTCCCGAGAAGAGGGCGAACGCCACGAGCCCGAGCCCGGCCAGCGCGCCCAGACCCACGAGCACGCGGACCAGGCCGGCCGCGATGCTCCGCCCCGTGTGGAGGCCGTCGCGCGCGGCGCCCGGCAGCGCATCGACCAGCGCCCGGCTCAGCTCCTCGGCGGTCTGGTACCGCTCGGCGGGATCCTTCGCGAGCATCCGTTCGATCACGGCCGCGAGGGCCGCCGGCACGTCGCCACGCAGCTGCCGGATCGGCACCGGCTCGACCGTGGCCTGCTTCATGAGCACCGATTGGGCCGATTCACCCTCGAACGGCGGCGTGCCGGCGAGCATCTGGTACAACACGACGCCGAGGGCGTAGATGTCCGAGCGCCCGTCCACCCGCTCGCCCGTCGCCTGCTCGGGGCTCATGTAGTGCGGCGTCCCGACGACCATGCCCTCGGTCGTGAGTTGGCTGGCCGAGGCCTCCTGTGCGGCCTTGGCGATTCCGAAGTCGGTGACGAGCACGTGGCCGGAGCCGTCGAGCAGGACGTTGTCGGGCTTCACATCGCGGTGCACGATGCCCCGGCCGTGCGCGTAGCCCAGCGCGTCTGCGACCTGGCGCGCGATGCGGGCCGCGTCGACCACGGAGAGCCGCTGCTCCCGCTCGAGCAGCTGCCGCACCGACCGGCCGTCGACGCAGCGCATGACGATGTAGAGGACTTCGTTCTTGTAGCCGCCGACCTTGTAGATCGGCACGATGTGCGGGTGCTCGAGCTGCCCGCTGGTGCGCGCCTCGCGCACGAAGCGCTCCGCCAGCCCGGGCGACGGTGTCAGACCCAGGTCGAGCACCTTCACCGCGACGTCTCGATGCTGCGAGTTGTCTCGCACGCGGAACACGGCGGCGAAGCCGCCTTCGCCCAGCAGATCCCCGACGGTAAATTCCTTGCCGAGCGCTTTTTGGAGGCGGCGACGCAGCGTGGCGAGATCGAGCGACATGGGGGACGCGAAACCTAGGAACGCACGTCGCTGGGCGCTAGGGACCGCCGGCGTCGCCCTGGCGTGGCTGCTCGGCGTGTGGCCGCCGCCACTGTGGTGGCGCGATCACTGGCCCCGGGCGACGGCGATGATGCACGCAACGACGGACTGCCGGTCACCGTCGGCCTGTCCGACCGTCCGCCCGACCGCCCTCAAGGACATCACGCCGGTGCTCCAGCGCATGGTCATCATCGGCGAAGACTCGCGCTTCCGCACCCATCACGGCATCGACCTGAGCGAGATCGCCGACGCGCTTGGGGCGGATCGGGAGGGCCGTCGCGCCTTCCCGCGCGCGCTCGTCGCGGCGTGGCGGCAGCGCGACCGGGTGCGGGGCGCGAGCACGATCACCCAGCAGCTCGCGAAGAACCTGTATCTCTCGTCGTCGCGCAATCCCTTCCGGAAGGTGAAGGAGGCCGTGACTGCACTGCGGCTCGAAGTGGCGCTGTCGAAGGATCGGATCCTTGAGCTGTACTTGAACGTGGCGGAGTGGGGTCCGGGGATCTGGGGAGTGGACGCGGCGAGCCGCGCCTACTTCGGGGTGCCGCCGTCGGGGCTCACCGAGGAGCAGGCGGCCGAGCTGGTGGCGACGCTGCCGCATCCTCGCACGTCCAACCCGACCTTTCGCCCGGAGCGCACGCTCGAGCGGCGCAACCTCATCCTGGCGAGGTACCACGGGGTCGAGGTGTACATCCCACCGGAAGAGGAGGGCGATACCGCGGTCGCTCTCCCGCCGGTGATCGTGCCGCCGGTCGATTCGTTGAACGTTCAGCTCCCGATGCCGGTAGACACCTTGGCGGACACGACGAGGAGTCAGACGGACAGTCTGTAGGGAGACGGCGCACCCGCTGGGCGTCTCGCCGTCTCGGCGTCTGCCTGGGCGTCTATTCGTCTACCCGTCTAATCGACCAGCCGGAGCGGCATCACCAGCGCCATATAGCTCGCCGGATCGTCCCAGCCCACCGGCTCCACCGTCGCCGCACGTTCCGGGGCCTTGAAGGTGATCCGCACTTCGTCGGTCGGCATGTACTTGAGGATCTCGAGCAGGTAGGTGGCGTTGAATCCGATCTCGAGCGGCTCGCCCTCATACGTGACGGCGAGCTCATCCTGCGCCTCGCCCAGGTCGGGCGTCTGCACCGAGAACTTGACGGCCCCACCCGAGAACGCGAGCCGGATGCGGTGCGTCTGGTCGCTCGCGACGACGCTCATGCGGCGCAGCGCGGCCGCCATGGCGGCCTTGTCCACCGTGGCGACCTTGTCGTTCTCGCGCGGGATCACCTGCTCGTAGTTCGGATACGGCCCCTCGATCAGACGCGAGAACACCAGCGTGCCGCCGGCGCGGAACCCGATGTGGTTGTCGCTGCGGGCGATCTCGAGCGCCTCGTCGGCCGCGAACAGGCGGCGGACCTGCTCCAACGCCTTGGGCGGAACGATCAAGTCCGCCGTCGATCCGCCTTGTGCCGGCACGTCCATCTTGGCGAGGCGGTGTCCGTTGGTCGCCACCATGCGCATGTGGTCGGGGCGGAGCTCCCAGAGCACGCCGTTCAAGATCGGTCGGCTCTCCTCCGTGGACGCGGCGAACGCGACATGACCCACCAGCTTGTGCACTACGCCCGCCGCCGCTTTCCACGCCCCGTCGAACTTCACGGCGGGGAACGATGGGAACTCCTCGCGCGGCAGCCCCAGCAGCTTGAACTTCGACCGACCGCACTCGATCCCCACGCGGGACTCGCCGGCCGCGGTGATACGAACGGGGCCCGAGGGCAGCTCGCGCGCGATGTCCACCAACTTCTTGGCGGGAAGCGTCACGGCACCCTCCGCGTCCACGTCCGCGGGCACCGTGGTGGTGACGGCGATGTCGAGATCGGTGCCCGAAAGACGCAGGCCTTGCTTGGTGACTTCCACCAGGACATTCGCCAGGACGGGCAGGGTGGTCTTCGCGGGGATCGCCGCCGCGACTGCGCTCAGCCCTTCCTGCAGCTGTTCTCGAGTGATCGTGAACTTCATCCGCTGCGCCACCTCGCCCGTGTGGAGATTGTGAACGTAAGAATCTACTACCAATACCTAATAGAACTACTAGTAGTAGTAGTAGAGGACGGGGAAATGTTGGTGATTCGAGCTAACGTCCACGTGGTGCACCGCACTGTCCGGCCACCGCGCTGTGGGCGTGGTGTTGGGAGTGTTGGCAATCCGGCCCATTTTCCCACCGTGCCGCGGCGCGTCCACACCGGCCCACATATCCCTTCCCACATGTTGGCTAGAGTGCGGACAACTCTTGACGCGCCATTTCCACGCGTTCCTTGAACGTCCGGTCCCGCACCATCTGCCGCTCCACCTTGTCCACCGAGTGAATCACCGTCGAGTGGTCCCGCCCGCCGAACGCCTGCCCGATCTCCACTAGCTGCATGCTCAGCATGTTGCGCGCGAGGTACATCGCCACCTGGCGCGGAATGGTGAGCGTCTTGGTCCGCGCCTTGGACCGCAGGCCCTCGGGCGTGACGCCCCAGCGGCGCGCCACGACCTCCTGCACGCGAT
>QHTP01000278.1 GCA_003220855.1 Gemmatimonadota bacterium | reverse complement strand
CGTTGGGAGTCTCGGGGCAACGGGACGCATCGAACTCCCTCCGTGCAGAGATGCGATGGGGTCGGTCGGCGTCCCAACCTAGCCCGGAATCCGCGAGGCCGCACGTCGCACGACGCGACGAGCGTCGTCCCCACCTCCTGTAAGGTTCCCGATCTCCGAGTCCGCGATCATCCGCTCAGTCGCGCTGGAGCAGCGTGGTGAGGCCCCGAACCCCTGCCGCGCGCCGCGCCGGGAGCAAGCCCGCGAGGAGCGCCGCCACCAGCAACACGACCGTGACCGCGGTGAGGGTCGCCGGGTCGGTCGGCTTTACCTCGAACAACCACCTGGTGAGGACTCTGGTCAGCATCAGCGAGCCGGCGACGCCGAGTGCCGCGCCCGTGAATGCCAGGGTAGCGGTGCGCCCGAGCACCATGCGGAGCACGGTGCCGGGCGTCGCGCCGAGGGCCATGCGCAGGCCGATCTCGCGGGTGCGCTCGGTGACGTCGTAGGCCAGGACGCCGTAGGTGCCGAGCGCGGCGAGGAACAGCGCGAGGCAGGCGAAGGTCGCGAGCAGCCGCATCTGAAACACCGGTTCCGCGATGGTGTCCATCAGCGACTGATCCATCGTCTGCAGCGCCTGGGCCGGGACCGCGGGGTCGACGTCGCGCAACGCACCCCGCATCGCCGGCGCGAGGTTGCCGGCGGCGGGTTGCGGCCGGACGACGAACGTCATCTGATTGATGAAGCCCGCCGAGGACGTCTGCAGATACGGCAGGTAGATCGTCGAGTGACGGCTCAACTGCGCGTCCTGGACCACGTCGTTGACGACACCGATGACGGTGAGCCAGTCGTTCGGACCAGGCTGGTCCTGCATCGAGATACGCTTGCCGACCGCGCGCTCATCGGGCCAGAGTTGTCGCGCCACCGTTTGGCTCACCACCACGACGCCGGGCGCCCCGGCTCGGTCGGCCGAGGTGAAGTCGCGCCCCGCGAGGAGACGAATCCCCAACGCCGCGAAGTACCCCGGGCTCACGGTCGGCTTGTCGACGGTATAGCCGTGGGGCAGGGGTGTGGGTCCGTCCACCACGAAGTCGCCCATGATCCCCACGTCGCTCATCGGGCGGAACGCCACCGCGCCGACGGCGCTCGCCCCGGGAATCCGCGTCAGCTGCTCGAGCAGGGCGGTATGGAACGCCCGCAGGCGCGCCGCGTCGGGGTAGGCGATCTCCGGCAGATTGACCGACATCGTGAGCACGCGGGACGCGTCGTAGCCGGTGTCGAGGGAGCGGATCATGAGGAAGCTCTTGATCATGAGCCCGGCGCCGCTGAGCAGCATCAGGGCGAGCGTAATTTCGGCCGTGACCAAGACGGAGCGCAGGCCGTGGTGGGAGCCGCCCACGAGCCGTGTGCCCTGACCGAGGGCCTCCTGCGGCTCGCGGCGCGCGCCGCTCCGCGCGGGCACCACGCCGAAGAGAATGCCGGTGATGACCGCAACGACGAGCGTGAACCCGAGCACCCAGCCGTTCAGGTGCACTTCGTCGATCCGCGGGATACGGCCGGCGGGCGCCAGGGCGAGCAGCGCGCGCACGCCGGCGAAGGCCACGAAGATGCCGGCCGCGGCGCCGATCAGCGCGATCAACAGGCTTTCCGTGAGGAGCTGCCGGGCGATGCGGGCGCGGCTCGCGCCGAGCGCGATGCGCACCGCCATCTCGTGGCGTCGCGTTGCGGCGCGAATCAAGAGCAGGTTCGCCACGTTGGCGCAGGCGATCAGCAGCACGAACGCGACGGCGCCCACCAGGACGAGCAGCGAGGTGCGGACCTTGCCGATCAGGGTGTCTTTGAGCGGGATGATCCGCGCCACCGGCTTGATCCCGCCCGCCCGTGGATCCGGCGGCATCGCGAGGGCGATCGCCTCGAGCTCGCTCTTCGCCTGCTCGGGCGTCGCATCGGCGCGGAGCCGGCCGATGACCGGAAAGAGGAAGGAATTGCCGGGATCGAGCCGCAGCGCGAGCGGCGTCCAGACCTGGGAAGCCGCAGGAAACGTGAACCCGCGCGGCATGACGCCGACGACCGTCCGGGTGATGCCGTCGAGGGTGATCGTCTTTCCGAGGATCGCGCGGTCGCCGTTGAAGCGCGCCCGCCAGAGCCGATCGCTCAGGATGACGACGCGATCACTGCCGGCCTGATCCTCGTCGGCGCTGAAGGCACGTCCCAGGGCGGGCTGCACGCCGAGCACCTCGAAGAAGGTCGCGCTGGCGCGCGCGCCGGGAAGCCGGGTCGCGTCGCGGACGCCGCTCAGCGTCAGCTCCTGACGCTGATACCCGGTGATGCGGTCGAACCGAGAGACGTGCTGGCGATACTCGAGGTAGAGCCGATCGTCGACTCCCGGGGGCAGCTCGAACGGCAAATCAGTCGGGAGGTACGAGACGGCGTACAGCCGCCCCGGATCGCGGAACGGCAGCGGCTCGAGCAGCACGCCGTTCACGACCGTGAACACGGCGCTGTTGGCCCCGATCGCCAGCGCGAGCGTGGCCACGGCGACGGTCGTGAACGCCGGTGTGCGGCGCAGGGCGCGCCAGCCGTAGCGCAGGTCCTGCCCCAGGCGCTCGAGCCAGAGGCCAGCCCGCACCTCGCGCGTCACCTCGGCGACGTGAGTGACGTTGCCGAACTCGGCGCGCGCCGCCCGCTCG
>QHTP01000277.1 GCA_003220855.1 Gemmatimonadota bacterium | reverse complement strand
GTCCTTCGCCTCCGAAGGAAGCCCTTCCCCGAGCTTCAACGTGAAGGCCCGCGGAATCGCGGGATCGACGGACTGCGTCGGCAGCGGCGTGCGGGGAGCGATGACCTCGGCGCTGTGGGGCAACATCCCGTCGTGGTTGCGGAAGTCGATCTCCGTCTTCCACCCTACCGGTACTTCGAGTGTGAGCGCCCCGTCACGGAAGCCGTTGAAGTTCAGGGCGCCGTTCAACCCGGTGAGCCCAGCGATCAACTGGAAGCGGACCGTTTTGGCGGCGGTATCGAAACGCAGCCAGGTTGGATCCACCACCCCCTGCTGCTGAGCACTCACGGGAACGGCGAGCGAAAGGGTAACCAACCCCACTATCGCCGTGAGTGTCCGTCCCACGGTTGTCGACCGGCGCCACGTTCCGGCCGACGGCGCGATATTGAGTCTAAGCATTGGTCCACATCCTTCCGTAAGAGGCATTCAGTCATTGTCTTCTTCTTCGGCTTGCCGCACCTCTGCCGCCAGCGGATGCCGTCGAGCCAGGATAACGATCGCGATTGCCGTACCGATCAGACTCCCGCCAAAGATTCGGACCCAGGCGAGCTCCCCGAGTCCGAGATGCGAAAGCAGGACCGTGACCAGCGCGAACACGAATTCGACGATCGGGAACCCGAAGGCCACGGCCATCACCAGACTCGGCTCCCGTGCCGCGCCGTGGATGGCGGCCACAATGACGGCGCCGTACGCCACGTTGAGCAGGTAATGCATCGCCGTGAACAAGGCGACGCCGCCCAACACCGTGAACGTGCGGAACGGTTCGCCCACGATCGCGTCGACCACGGCGAGCCAGACCCAGATGCTGGTCGCTACGACGAGTCCGAGCCTGGCGCCCTCTCGCAGGGAGTCGTGTTTGCCCGACAGGGTGACCTTGGCC
>QHTP01000276.1 GCA_003220855.1 Gemmatimonadota bacterium | reverse complement strand
CATCTCCGCGGCCCGGGCGGATGGACTCGGCGCTCGTGGAGGATCTGCGCGACGCTCGGGAAGGTCTGACGGGCTGACTCGGGGACGTGGCGCCAGCTGTCTGTTCCCGGCCTGCCCACCCAGTAGTCGAACGGCTCGGCGCCCGGCCCGATCGGCTGCCCCACAACGATCCGGCCGACCATTCCGACAGCTTCATGGGGCATGCAGTAGTAGTCATAGACCCCGGGTACGGTGAGCGTGACGTCGAAATGATCGCCCGGGTGCACGAGGAACCCCGAGTCCCATGCCACGGCGCTCTCCGGAATTCGCAGCGGATGATGATCGTTCTGCGGGTGGTAGGCGGTCGTCGTGTGCACGTTCTCCCGCACGATCCAGCGCACCGTCGCCCCCGGCTCTACGTAGAGACCAATCGGGTCGAACCATACCTGGGAGCCGATGGCGTCACTGCGCATCTCAATCACCTCGAGGACGGTCGCCGAACGGAGCCGCGCTCCGAGGAGCCCGGCTACGGGCGCGGGCCGGTCTTGCACGAGCCCAAAGCCGACGAGTGCGAGCCCGCCGGCTTTGAGGAACTCGCGACGTGACGGTGTCGTCACTTGGCGAGCTGGGCCGCGCGCTGCGGCGAGATGTACCACACGATCATGTGGTAGTGCGGCTCCGCCACGCCCGGGTGGCCCGCGTTGAAAACGATGTCCACGTGATCGGCGCGCTCACGGGCGACCTTCAGTTCGCTGAACGCCTTCTGAGCGTTCATGTCCTTGAGTGGGATCATGTAGATGGAGCTCACCAGGTTGCCTTGATGGTCGTAGGCGAGAAACGGCCCCGCAGGCAGCGTGGCGGGATCGACGTACAGAGTGCCGAGTCCGGGGACGAAGTCCGGGAGCGGGACGAGCGAGCTGACCTTCTTGTAGGCACCGCCGGGCGGCGCTTTCTGCTGAGCCGCCGTGGTGTCGGAGTGGATGCGATACGCGCTGGCGGGCTCCGCCTTCTGTTGGGCCGCCGCGGTGTCAGGGGACGCGACGAGCATCCCGACGCCGAGCACGCCGGCGAGGGCGGCAAGAGCGAGACGGTTCATGCTTGAATCTCCTTGTGGATGTCGAGTTGCTGTGACTGCGTTGCACTACGGGTGCATAGTTATGGCGGGGCCCCTGGGCCGACAATGAAGCGTTCGTACCGTGTAGAGAGACGCGCGTCCTGTGCGCGAATGCCTCTGGCCGACCTGGGGCTAAAGCGCTAGCATTTCCGGCGGTGAGGTCGTAAGGAGAACGATGCTCGAAACGGAGTTGTTCGCGCTGCTCGAGCAGACCGCGGACGCCGCGTACACCGTCACCGAGGGCGGCGAAATCTGTTCCTGGAACGGGGCCGCGGAGCGGCTGTTCGGTTACCCGGCGAGCGAGGTGCTCCATCGCAACATCGACGACGTCCTCGAGGCGCGCGACACGTTGGGCACCAGCGCGCTCGCGGGTGGCGCGGAAGCGGCCACCCGTCACCGGGACGGAACGTCTGGCGGAATCCCCAATTTCGACTTGGAGGTACGCACCCGATCTGGGGGCCGGATCTGGGTGAACGTCTCCACGATCGTCTTCGACAACCAGCGCACGGGACGGCGGCTCTTCGTGCGGCTGGAGCGCGACGTCGACCTGCGTCGGCGTAATGAGGAACGGTTCTACCGCATGGTGCAGGTTGCCCGACAACTCGTCGCGCTCGCCGGCGACGCGTCCCATCAC
>QHTP01000172.1 GCA_003220855.1 Gemmatimonadota bacterium | reverse complement strand
GGCTGGTGCTGTACGCCGCGCGGCGGCTGGCGCACGGCGGCACCGCCAGCGGCTCGCTGGTCCGGAGTGCGGGGGTCGACAAGCTGTTCGGACCGCTCAAGCGGTGGTTGCAGGACTTCTTCTGATCGGTCACCCGAGGGAGCCATGATCTTCGAGCTCGAAGAGACCGTCTCGCAGAACGCCCGGATGAAAGTCGTCGGAGTCGGCGGCGGCGGCGGCAACGCCCTGAACCGCATGGTCGACGAGGGACTCCAGGGCGTCGAATTCATTTCCGTGAACACCGACGCGCAGGCCCTGCTCAACAACAAGGCCGACGTGAAGGTGCAGATCGGGAAGAAGCTCACCCGCGGGTTGGGCGCCGGCGCGCGCCCCGAGATCGGTCGCCAGGCCATCGAGGAGAACCGCGACGAGGTGCTGCACTCCCTCCAGAACGCCGACCTGGTGTTCGTCACCTGCGGCATGGGCGGCGGCACCGGCACGGGCGCCGCGCCGATTATCTCCCAGATCGCACGTGACTTGGGCGCCCTCACCATCGGCATCGTGACGAAGCCCTTTCTGTTTGAAGGCCGCAAGCGCATGCGACAGGCGGAAATGGGAATCGCCGAGATGCGCAAGCACGTCGACACCATGGTCGTCGTGCCCAACGAGCGCCTGCTGGCCGTCGTGGGCAAGGGCATCCCGTTCCAGGACGCCCTGAAAAAGGCCGACGAGGTGCTGCTGCACGCCACGCAGGGCATCTCCTCCCTCATTACCGTCACCGGTATCGTGAACGTGGATTTCGCCGACGTGCGCACCGTGATGCAGAACGGCGGCGCGGCGATCATGGGGACCGGCATGGGACGGGGCGAGAACCGCGCGATGGAGGCGGTGCAGCAGGCGATCTCGTCGCCGCTGCTCGACAACATCTCGATCACCGGTGCGACGGGAGTGCTCATCAACATCACCGGCGGCGAAGACCTGACGCTCGGCGAGGTCACGCAGATCTCCGACGTCGTCAAGGACGCCGCGGGCGAGGAGGCCGAGATCATCTTCGGGACCGTAAACGATCCGGCGATGCACGGCGAGATCCGCGTCACCGTGATCGCGACCGGGTTCGACCGCCAGAGCGCCGCCACGGAGGCGCCGGGCCGGGCGCCGGGCGTGCTGCCGTTCCGGGAGCGCGGCCGGCCGGCGGTCGTGCCGCCCGGGTACGTGAAGCCGGCCGAGCAGCCGGCCCGGCGCAGCGCCCCCGCCAACCCGCCGCTCCCGACCGAGCTGAACGAGCTCGAGATCCCCACGTTCATCCGCCGGCAGATGGATTGATGGGCGGGCGCTGGCGCACCAGCCACTACCTCGTCGCCGGCTCCCTCACGGTCGCCGGCCTGGTGTGGGCGTCTCGGGAGGCGTGGCCGTGGCGCCAGACCCTCACGGCGCCCGCCATCGAAGTGAACGCCGCGTACAGCGACTTCAGCGAGGTCCTGGGTCGCCGTGAGACGATATCCGACGTGCTGGCGCGGGCCGGCGTAACGGGGCGCGACTACGGCGCATTCCTCGCGGCGGCGAAGAGCCTGCCCGTGCGCCGCCTGCGTCCCGGCCTGGTGTTCGACTTCCGCCGCTTGAAGACCGAGAGTGCGGCGAGCCGGGTCAGCGTGCGTCTCTCCCCCGAGAAGCGACTCTCGGTGGCGCGCGGGGAGACGGGCTGGGTCGAGGCGGTCGAGATCATTCCCTGGGCCGTCACGCGCCTGCGCGTGGCGGGGACGATCGAGTCGTCGCTGTACGACGCGCTCGACAAGGCGATGGCCGATTCGTTCCTCCCGGCGACGGAACGGCGCCAGCTCGCCTGGGCCATCGCCGACGTGTACGACTGGGAAGTGGACTTCACGCGCGACATCCGCCCCGGCGACCGGTTCACCGTGCTGCTCGATCGCCTGGAGTCGTCCGAAGGCGAGCGGCGCTTCGGCCGCATCCTGGCCGCGCGCGTCGACGTCGCGCGCACGCCGGACTACGCGTTCTACTTCGAGGATTCGACGGCGAGTCGCGGCGGCTTCTACGACGAGCGCGGACGCTCCCTGCGGCGCGCGTTCCTCCGGGCGCCGCTCCAGTTCCGGCGCGTGTCGAGCGGGTTCGGCTCCCGCTATCATCCGATCCTGCACACCTGGCGGCATCACGAGGGCGTAGACTTCGCGGCGGCGTACGGGACCCCGGTGCGCGCCACGGCCGACGGGATCGTGACCCGCATCGGGCATGACAACTCGGGCTATGGCAACCTGATCGAGCTGCGACACCTCAACGGCATCCGGACGCGGTACGGTCACCTCTCGGGGTTCGCCCAGGGCCTGCACTCGGGCGAGCGCGTGGACCAGGGCGAGACGATCGGGTACGTTGGCTCGACGGGCCTTTCGACCGGGCCGCATCTTCGACGCTGCGTACGGCGCCGTACGCGACGCGCTGCGGGCCCAGCTCGAGCCGAACGGCGCGGCTGCACCCGCCGTGGCCGCCGCACGCGATTAGTCTCCTTTCGCTTTCCTTTCTAGTTTTCTTTCTTGCCGTGGAGCTGTATCCCGCCGTTGACATCGAGGGCGGGCGCGTGGCCCGTTCCGCTTCCGCCGCCGACCCCCTCGCCGCCGTGCGGCAGTTCGCGCACGACGGCGCCCGCTGGGTGCACGTCGTCGATCTCGACCGCGCGTTCGGCAAGGGCGAGAACCGCGAGCTGACACGCCGTCTCCTGGCCGAGGCCGCCGTCCCCATCCAGCTCGCGGGCGGCTTGACCAGCGACGCCGTGATCGCCGAGCTGCTCGGCTGGGGGGCGACGCGGGTGGTGATCGGCACGGTGGCGGCGGTCGATCCCGCCCTCGTGGCACGGCTGCTCGCGCGCTACGGCGCAGAGCGGCTCGCCGTGGGCATCGACGCGCGCGACGGCCGGGTTGCGGCGCGCGGCTCGGACGTGAGCCTCGCGCTCGCCCCACTCGAGCTGGCGCGCCGCGTGCGCAGCCAAGGTGCCCGCACCGTGATCTACACCGACGCCGCGCGCGACGGCAGCCTCGCCGGGCCCGACGTCGCCGGCGCGCGGGCCATCGCCGCGCTCGGCCTCGACGTGATCGCGTCGGGTGGGGTTGCGTCGCTCGACGATCTGCGGCGCGTGCGCGACGCGGGGCTCGCGGGTGCCATCGTGGGACGCGCACTGCACGAGGGGCGGTTCACATTGCGCGAGGCCTTGGCGTGCGTCGCCGCGTGACCCTGGGCCTCGCCGCGCTGCGGGCCACGGGCGTCGGCGCCCTGGTGCTCCTCATCTGGAACCCGCCGGCCGGTCGCCTCGGCGCGGGGGACGCGCCCCGCCTCGTCCTGCTCGACGCCTCGCTCTCCATGGCGGCGCGAGGCGCACACTGGGCCGCGGCGCTCGACACGGCGCGCGCCCTGGCGCACGGCGACGTGATCTGGCGATTCGGCGCGCGCGTCACGGCCTTCGATACGCTCGCCCCGCGAGACGGCGCCACCCGGCTCGCGCCGGCGCTCGCCGCCGCCGCGGCGCGCGGCGGCCCGGTCGCGATCGTCACCGACGGCGCCATCTTCGATCGCGCCGACGCGCCCGCCGATCTGCTGCGGTCCGCGCGGATCGTCGTCCTCCCACGGACGCCGTTCTTCGACGCGTTCGTTTCGAGCGTCGACGGCCCGGCGCGCGTCGGGGCGGGGGATACCGTACGGCTCAGGGTGAGCTATGGAACAGCGGGGAAACGGGAAACGGGAAACGGGAAACGCACGGCGACGCTGGCCGCGAGTCTCGCGGGTCGGCGCATCATGTCTCGAGCGGTGCCACTTCCGGACAGCGGCACCGTCTCGACCGACCTCACGTTTCCCGTTTCTCGTTTCCCCTCTCCCGGCTGGGCGGCGGTGGAAGTGCGCCTGGAGGGGGTCGCGGATTCGGAGCCCCGCGACGACGCGCGGACGTTCGTGCTCGAGGTGAGCGCGCCGCCCTCGATCGTGCTGCTCGCCTCGCCTCCCGACTGGGACACGCGCTTCCTGGCGCACACGCTCGAGGACGTCGCTCTGGCAGCCGTCAAGGTTTTCGTGGCGGCGGAGCTGGGCGGCACACGCTGGCGGGATGCCGCCACCCTGGCGGCGGTGCCCCCCGAAGCGGTGGCGCGCGCGGTGCAGGGCGCGCAGCTCCTGGTCGAAGCCGGTGATCCCGCCACGTTCGCGCGAGTCGCGGCCAAGGGAGCCGTCCTGCTGTGGCCGCTCGGGCGCCGCCAGGAAGGCGACTGGTATGTCCAGCCGCCCGCCGCGTCCCCCATCGCAGGCGGGCTCACGGGTGTAGCGTGGGACTCGTTGCCACCCGTCACGGCGCTCGGCGAGCTCGCCCCCGACAGCTCGGTGGCGATCGCGCTCACGGCCCGGCTGGCGCGGCGCGGCCCGCCCCGCCCGCTGATCGCGTTGTCGCAGCGCGACGGCAAGCGCCGGGCCGTGATCGCGGCGGGAGGACTGTACCGCTGGGCGTTCCGCGGAGGCGCGAGCGCGGAAGCGTACCGGGCCCTGGTGGCCGGACTGACCGACTGGCTACTAGC
Source organism: Gemmatimonadota bacterium (assembly GCA_003220855.1). Classification (GTDB taxonomy): domain Bacteria; phylum Gemmatimonadota; class Gemmatimonadetes; order Gemmatimonadales; family GWC2-71-9; genus AG41. Next base: position 14,841 of record QHTP01000172.1, on the reverse strand, counting down.
GGGGGGAGAAGGGCGACGGGAGAGGTTCCGTCCCGTGGCCAACGCAGTTCCCAACGGCCTGCCGGTCGCGTGGCGGTGGAGCGGCGCGGGAGCGCCGCGCGACGTGCTGCTCTCGCTCACCTCAGCGCGCGGGCAGCGGCAGGACACGCTCCGGTTCGATGCCGAAGGCCGGGCCGACCTGTGGCTGCCGGCCGGCGAATACCGCTATGCGGCGGCTGAGGGACCGGAGCGCGGCCTGGTGGTGGTCGATAGCTACTCCGACGAATGGCGCCCCGCGCCGGCGGTGGTCGCTCCGCAACCGGGTGCGGCGGGGACACGGCTCGGCAGCGTCGCGCTGCGCGACCGCTGGTGGCTGTTCGTGCTGGCGATCGCCGCGTTCGCAGCGGAGTGGGCGTGGCGGCGACGCCAGGGATTGCCGTGACAACGCCGGGAAGCGGGAAACGGGAAGCGTGAGTCTCTGGCGCCGACTCGTGCAAGCGGTGCGTCGGTCGCCTGGCGCGAACGCCACCGAGGCAGAGCGCATTCTCCTCGAGGCCGATTTCGGCGTGGAGGCAACGGAGCAGATCCTCGCCGCGGTGTCGCGCGCGACTGACGGCGAGTTTCGGGCCGCCGTGGAGCGTGCAGTGACCGCCGCGCTCGACGCCGATCCCGCGCCCGCCGATCGCGGTGCGCTGGCGCGGGCGTCCACGCCGCCGACCGTGATTCTCGTGTTCGGCGTGAACGGCGTGGGAAAGACGACGACCGTGGCGAAGCTCGCCGCCCGGCTGGCGCGCGCCGGGCGCTCGGTACTGCTGGCGGCGGCGGACACGTTTCGCGCCGGCGCCACGGAGCAGCTGCAGACCTGGGCCGGCCGCCTGGGCGTTCACGCGGTCACGGGGACGGGCGACCCTGCGGCCGTGGCGTTCGACGCGATCGCGGCGGCGCGCGCGCGGGGAGCAGATACGGTCCTCGTCGACACGGCCGGGCGGCTCCACACGGAGGACCGGTTGCTCGAAGAGTTGAAGAAGGTGGTGCGGGTGGTGGCGAAGCAGCAGCCGGGGGCGCCGCACGAGTCGCTGCTGGTGCTCGACGGCACGGTGGGGCAGAACGCGGTGCATCAGGCCCGTGCGTTTGCGGCGGCGGTGCCGCTCAGCGGGCTCGTCGTGACCAAGCTCGACGGCACCGCGAAGGGCGGGAGTGTGGTGGCGCTCCAGCGCGCGGTTCGGGTCCCGGTGCGGTTTCTCGGGATGGGAGAAGGGCTCGAGGATCTGGAGGTATTTGATGCCGCGCGCTACGCGCACCGCCTCGTGAGCGGGTGACGAGGGACGGGGGACGGGTGTCGACCCTACGACTGCACACATCCGTGAAGTACTTGAAAGGGGTCGGGCCGAAGCGGGCCGAGGCGCTCGCACGGCTCGGCATCCGCACGGTCGGCGACCTGTTGTATCACGCGCCGCATCGCTACCTCGACGCCACGGCCGTCACGCCGCTCGCCCAGGCGCACGTAGGCCAGGACGTGACGTGTGTGGGGCGGGTGGCGAGCACCGGCGTGCTCCCCACGCGCAAGGGCCTGCGGGTGTTCCGGGCGGTGCTGCGCGACGACAGCGGGGCCGTGCTCGAGTGCGCCTGGCCGGGTCAGCCGTTTCTCGAGCGCCAGATCAAGCAGGGCCAGCTGCTCCTCGTGACCGGGCCGGTGCGTTACTATCACGGCCGTCAGCTGGTGCCGCGCGAGTTCGTGATCCTGGCGGACGACGGAGACACGGGCCCCGAGCATGGGCTCGTGCTCCCGGTGTATCCGGCGACGGAGGGTTTGACCCACCGCCAGATCCGCGGGCTCATCCACCTGCACCTCGACGCGTTGCTGCCGTTGGTGCACGACCCACTTCCCGGCGCGCTGCGCGAGGCCCAGGGCCTGCCCGAGCTCCGGACCGCGCTGGCGGCGGTGCATCGGCCGGCGGCGGCGGCGGACGCGGAAGCCGGGCGCCGCCGCCTCGCGTTCGATGAGCTGTTCGACCAGCAGCTGGTGCACGCCCGGGCCCGGGCGCTCGCCAAGCGCTCGCGGGCGGGGATCCGCTTCGATCTCAAGAAGGAGTTCACGACCCGTCTCAAAGAGCATCTCCCCTTCGAGTTGACCGGCGACCAGCGGCGCGCGATCCGCGAGATTGCCGACGACATGACGGCGCCGCTGCGCATGCATCGCCTGCTGATGGGTGACGTCGGGACCGGCAAGACGGTGGTGGCCCTGTTCGCGATGCTGCTCGCCGTGGAAAACGAGTACCAGGCGGTGATCATGGCGCCCACGGAGCTGCTCGCCGAGCAGCACCTGGCGACGCTGACGCGACTGCTCGGGCCGCTCGAGCTCAAGCCCGACCTGCTGATCGGCCGGCTGAGTGGAGCGGAGAAGGCGGCGGCGCGCGAGCGGATCGCCGCGGGCGCCTCGCGGGTCATCGTGGGCACGCACGCGCTGATCCAGGAGTCCGTCACATTCCGTCGCCTGGGCCTCGCGGTCATCGACGAGCAGCATCGCTTCGGCGTGGAGCAGCGCGCCGCACTGGTGGAGAAGGGCGACGCGCCCGACGTGCTGCTCCTCACCGCGACGCCCATCCCGCGTTCCCTCGCGCTCACGTGGTACGGCGATCTGGACGTGACCGAGCTGCGCGAGCGACCCCCGGGGCGCGGGCTGGTCAAGACGGCGCTCCGTACCGAGGCGGCGCGCCAGAAGATCTACGACTTCATCCGGGCCGAGTGCGCGGCCGGCCGCCAGGCCTACGTACTCTATCCGGTGATCGACGAGTCGGAGCGGGCAGACTTGAAGGCGGCTACTGTGATGGCCAGCCGGATCGCAAAGGTGTTCCCGGAGCTTGTGATCGGCCTGGTGCACGGGCGGCTCAAGCCAGAGGAGCGCGACGCGACCATGCGCGCGTTCCGCGACAACGCCGTGCACGTCCTGGTCGCGACCAGCGTGATCGAGGTGGGGATCGACGTCGCGAACGCGACGGTGATGCTGATCGAGCACGCCGAGCGGTTCGGGCTGGCGCAGCTGCATCAGCTGCGCGGCCGCGTGGGCCGGGGAGCGGCGGCGAGCCACTGCATTCTCCTGTCGGACGTGCCCGAGGCGGCGCAGCGGCTCGAGGCGTTCGCCCAGACGACCGACGGATTCAAGATCGCCGAGCTCGATCTCGCGGAGCGGGGGATGGGCGAGTTGACCGGGGCGCGCCAGTCGGGGGGCGTGCCGTTGCGCTACGCCAATTTCGCCACCGACCTGCCGCTGCTCGAGGCCGCACGCCGCGCGGCGGCCCAGATCATCGCGCGCGACCCCGCGCTGGCGCGGCCGGAGCACGCGGCGTATCGCGAGCGGATCGTGGAGCGCTACGAGCGGGGGTTCGAATTGTTCCGAGTGGGGTGAATGCAACGCGAAAGTCGGAACGCGGAGGGCGGAACAGGCATTTCAGTACCGCGTTCCCACTTCCGCGTTCCGCGTTTCGCCGCTAGTCTACCGCCCCTATGCCCTCCTTCCATCGCATCGAGGAGCTGCCGCCGCTCGCGGGCCAGACCGTCATCACGCGCGGGTGGGTCATGACCACGCGCTCTTCGGGGAAGATCGGGTTCGTGATGCTGCGGGACGGCACCGGCTACCTGCAGGTCGTGGTGTCGAAAAAAGACCTGCCCGAGGCCGCATGGGACGCGTTCGGCCGCCTCACGCAGGAGGCCTCGGTCGAGGTCAGCGGCACCGTGCGAAGCGATGCGCGCGCGCCGGGCGGCGTCGAGCTCACGGCGTCCGACGTTACGATCATCGGGCCGAGCGTCGACTTCCCGATCACACCCAAGGAGCACGGCACCGCGTTCCTGTTCGAGCACCGCCACTTGTGGCTCCGCAGCCGCCGTCAGGTGGCGATCGCGCGCGTGCGCCACGAGGTGGTCCAGGCGATTCGTGACTTCTTCTACGAGCGGCATTTCGTCCTGGTCGACACGCCGATTCTCACCGGAGCGATCGGTGAGGCCGCCGGCCACCTGTTCGCCACCGAATACTTCGACCTGGGCACCGCCTACCTCGCGCAGACGGGGCAGCTGTACGTCGAGGCGGCGGCGGCGGCGCTCGGCAAAGTCTATTGCTTTGGGCCCACGTTCCGCGCCGAAAAGTCCAAGACTCGCCGCCACTTGACCGAGTTCTGGATGGTGGAGCCAGAAGTGGCATGGAACGACTCCGACGCCAACATGCGGCTGCAGGAAGAGTTCGTCTCCTACATCGTGGCGCGCGCGCTCGAGCGCCGGAAGTCCGAGCTCGCCGAGCTCGAGCGCGCGCTGCAACCGCTCGAGGCGGTGCGGCCGCCATTCCCGCGCATTTCCTACACGGACGCCGTGGCGAAGCTCAAGGCGCTCGGGAGCGACATGGAGTGGGGACGGGACCTGGGCGGCGAAGACGAGACGCTGCTCGCCAAGCAGTACGACCGCCCGGTAATGGTGTTCAATTACCCCAAGGCGGTGAAGGCCTTCTATATGAAGGAAAACCCCGCGGATGCCCGCACCGTGCTCAACAACGACATGCTCGCGCCCGAAGGCTATGGGGAGATCATCGGGGGCAGCCAGCGCGAAGACGACTACGACAAGCTGCTCGCGCGGATCCGCGCGGAGCAATTACCCGAAGACGCCTACAGCTGGTACCTGGACCTCCGCAAGTACGGCACCTTCGTCCACGCCGGCTTCGGACTCGGCGTCGAGCGCACGGTCGCGTGGATCTGCGGCATCGCGCACATCCGCGAAGCGATCGCGTTCCCGCGGACCCTGTACAAGCTATGGCCGTGACCCGCCTTCTGCCGCCTTGGTCTCGTCCCACAGCCGATCCAGCTCTTCGAGGCTCGCTCGTCCCAGTTCTACGCCCCGCTCTGCAGCCAGCTGTTCGACCGCCTCGAACCGCCGCGTGAACTTGTCGTTTGCTCTCTCGAGCGCCGCGCTCGGGTCGATGGCCAGCTTGCGCGCGAGGTTGACGGCCGCAAATAAGAGATCGCCGATCTCATCCTGCAGCCCCTCACGCATCCCGCTTCCCGCATCCCGCATCTCGGCCTCGAGCTCCGCGGTCTCCTCCTTCACCTTCTCGAGTGGTCCCGACGCGTCGGGCCAGTCGAACCCCACACCCGCGGCACGCTCCTGCAGCCGGAAGGCCATCAGCAGGGGCGGCAACGTCGGTGGCATGCCCTGGAGCACGTCGCGTTGCTCCTTTCCCGTTTCCCGTTTCCGGAGTTCCCACGACTGCGGCTTCTCACCGAGCCCGAACAGATGCGGATGCCGCCGCCACATTTTCTGCTCGAGCGCGCGCACCACCGTCTCCGCGTCGAATTCGCCGCGCTCTTCCCCGATCACGATCTGGAACGCGAGGTGCAGCAGCAGGTCGCCGAGCTCGTCGCGCAGCCGGGCGGCGTCGCCCTGCTTGAGCGCCTGATCGAGCTCGAGGGCTTCTTCCACCAGGTAGGGGCGCAGCGTCGCGCGCGTCTGCGTGCGGTCCCAGGAGCAGCGCGTGCGCAGGTCGCGCACCAGCGCGAGGGCGCGGGCGAGGGCGGTGTCACCGGGCATCGGGTCTCCGGAGCGGCCGGGGTGGCGGGGAATCTAGCAGCCGGGTTATCATACGCGCGCCTGTGAACGGGTCCGTCCGGGGGCGCGAGTCCCGCGCGTGGGTCGAGGTCAGCCTCGCCGCCGTCGTCGAGAACGCCCGCACCGTGGCCCGGGTCGCCGGCACACGGCTCCTCCCGGTGGTGAAGGCGAACGGCTACGGGGTGGGAGCCGTTGCCGTGTCCAAGGCCCTCGAGCCGCTCGGCCCATGGGGCTATGGCGTGGCGACCGTCGACGAGGGGGCGGAGCTGCGGGCCGCCGGGATCACCCGACCGGTGCTCGTCTTCATGCCGGCCCACCCGGCGCTGTTCCCCGAGCTCGAGCGGTTCGGTCTCACGCCGGCGCTGGGCGACGCTGTTGGGGTCCGCGACTGGACCGCGCGCGGCGGGCGGCCTTTTCATCTGGAGATCGACACCGGCATGGGTCGCTCGGGCGTGCGTTGGGACGAGATCGACGCGATCCGCGCCGGCGCCGACACGCCGGCGCTGGAAGGCTGCTACACCCAGTTTCATTCGGCCGACCGGCGCGACGGCACGGCCGAGGAGCAGCTGCGGCGCTTCGAGAGCGCCGTTGCCCGGCTGCCCCGCCGCCCGACCCTGCTGCACGTGGCCAACAGCGCGGCGGCGCTTTCGGGCAAGCGGTTCGCCTTCGACCTGGTGCGCCCCGGCGTGTTCCTGTACGGGGGCTCGCCCGGAGACGGCTTCCCCGAGCCGCGGCCCGTCGTGAGCATTCGCGCCCGGGTGCTGGCGGTGCGCCGCCTGGCGGCGGGCGAGAGCGTCAGCTACAACGCGCTGTGGCGTGCCGGGGGCGCCACCACCGTGGCCACGCTCGGCATCGGCTACGCCGACGGCGTGCGGCGCGCGCTGGGGCTCTCGGGACAGGGCGCCGTGATGCTGCGCGGCCGGCGCTGCCCCATCGTCGGTGCCGTCACCATGGACCTGACGATGGTCGAGACGGGCGATCAGGCGGTGGAGGTGGGTGATATCGCCACGCTCGTGGGCGAAGGGATCACGCTGAACGAGTTCTCCGCGTGGAGCGGTGAGCTGCAGCGCGCCGTGCTCACGTCGCTCGGCCCCCGGCTGCCGCGCATCTACGATTGAAGCGCGCCGCGATCATCGTGCTCGACGGGCTGGGCATCGGGGCGTGTCCCGACCAGGCGGCCTACGGCGATGCGGGGTCCGACACGCTCGGGAACGTGGCGCGGGCGGTGGGGGGTCTCAAGCTTCCCAACCTCGAGCGGTTGGGGTTGGGTCGCTGTCGGGCGATCCCCGGGCTTGCTCCCGGGGTGAGTCCTAGGGCCGGCTACGGCGTGGCGCTTCCCCAGTCGCTCGGGAAGGACTCGACCACGGGGCACTGGGAGATCTGCGGCGTCGTGTTGGAGCGCCCGTTTCCGACGTACCCGAACGGCTTCCCCACGTCGCTGCTGGATGCCTTCGCGCGACGCACTGGTCGCGGCTACTTGGGAAACAGACCCGCCTCGGGCACCGAGATCATCGCCGAGCTGGGCGAGGAGCACCAGCGTACCGGCAAGTGGATCGTATATACGTCGGCGGACTCGGTGTTCCAGGTGGCGGCGCACGACCGCACCGTCGCACCGGAAGAGCTGTATCGGGCCTGTCGGGTGGCGCGCGAGCTGCTCGTGGGCGAGCACGCGGTCAGTCGGGTGATCGCCCGGCCGTTCACGGGACGGCCGGGCGCGTATCAGCGAACGCCCGGCCGCAAGGACTTCTCGATCGAGCCCGTCGGGGAGACGCTGCTCGACCGGCTCGCCGCGGCCGGCGTGCCCCGGGTCGGGATCGGGAAGGTGGACGACCTGTTTGCGGGCCGGAACATCACGAGCGAGCACACGCCGACCAACGGGGACGCGTACCGGCTGGTCGAGCGCGCGTTGGACGAGACCGAGAGGGGATTCATCTTCGTGAATGTGATCGAGTTCGACCAGACGTGGGGGCACCGCAACGACGTCGCGGGGTTTCATGAGGGATTGCGAGAGCTCGACGCCTGGATTCCCCGACTCGAGGCTCGCGCCACGGGAGACGACGTGATCATGCTGACCGCCGACCACGGGAACGACCCGACGACGCCGTCGACCGATCATTCCCGGGAAGCGGTCCCGATCTTGGTGTTGGGGGGCGGCGTGCGCGCGCGCCCGCTGGGCGAGCGACGCACGTTCGCCGACATGGGCGCCACCGTGGCCGAGTTTTTCAGTGTGACACCCCCGCTCGCGGCCGGGACGTCGTTCCTGCCGGAGATCCGGACTTGAGCGCGGAGCTGATACGCCGGGCGCGCGAGGTCAAGCAGCACGCCTATTGTCCCTACAGCAAGTTTCGCGTCGGCGCCGCCCTCGAAGCGGCCGACGGCGGTGTGTACGTCGGGACCAACGTCGAGAGCGCCTCGTACGGACTCACGATCTGCGCCGAGCGGATGGCGCTCGGGGCGGCGGTGGCGGACGGGGGAGGAGCGGGGACGCGCGCGTTCCGGCGCATCGTGGTGGCGACGGACGTCGATCCGCCGGCGTCGCCGTGCGGCGCCTGCCGCCAGCTGCTCGCCGAGTTCGGGCTCGATCTCGAAGTGATCGCGGTAGGACCCCGGACCGAGCGGCGCTGGGTGCTGCGCGATCTCCTGCCGGACGCATTCGCGAACACGGCGCTCTCGCCATGATGGCGCGGCGCGTGACGCTGATCGGGGGCGTGCTGCTGGCGGCGGCCTGCGTGGAGCGCGTGTCCGCGCCCGGCGATTGTCCGGCGTTCTGTCCTTCGGGCCAGATCGAGATCGTCGACACGGTCCTGACGAGCATCATCTCGCGCGACTCCACCTTCCGAGGCTATGTGACGGCGCTGAGCGCCCCGCTACTGCTCGCGGCCGATCTGCCGGGCTTCGTGGACGGGCGGGCGATCTTCCGGATCAACGGTTTCGGCCAGCGCTTCATCTTGAGCACCGCCGATACCGGCGCGATCCTGGGCGCGGACTCGGCGCGCCTGCAGCTCACCGTGGCGCGGCGCGACACCGGGGCACACAATCTGTCGCTCGCGTTCTACCGGTTGCCCATCACGGTCGATTCCACCACGACCTTCGCAGGCCTGGCGGGGCCGTTCACGGACTCGCTGGTGAAGCGCGTGAACATCGACACCTTGCTGGCGCGTCCCGGACACAAGGACACGCTCACCGGCGACAGCGTGGTGGTCGACACGGTCAACAATGTCCTGGTCCTGGCCCTGAAGTTCGACACAGCCGCGGCGCGCTACGTGGGAACCGATTCCGGGACCGTGGCGTACGGCGTCCGCGTCTCGGCCGACTCGCTCGCCAGCATCGCGATCACCAGATCGACGCTGTCGTGGCAATGGTACCTGCGGGTCGACTCCATCGGCACGCCGGTGGCGCGGAAGCCGGGCTCGCTGGGCGCGGCGTTCTCGAGCTTCGTGTTCGACCCACCACCCCCGCCACCCGATTCCACGCTGGCGGTGGGCGGGGTGCCGTCGGCCCGCAGTTTCCTGCGCGTCGCGTTCCCGCACTTCATCCGTGACTCGTCCCAGATCATCCGCGGGACGCTGACGCTCGTCCCCGTCGCTCCGGTGCAGGGCGCGCCGTCGGATTCGTTCGTGGTCGAGGCGCACACCGTTTTCACGGACGTCGGCGCCAAGTCTCCGATCATCGTCGACGCGACGCGCACCGATACCGCTATCATTCACATCGGGCCGCGCGACACCGCGCAGATCGAGGTGACGAACCTGCTGCAGTTTTGGGCATCCGACACGACCCGGGCCACGACGCTCGTGCTGCGCGCGAAACAGGAGGCTGCGTCCTTCTCGCTGATCCGGTTCTATCCCTCGGTGGCCCAAGCCTTCCGGCCGGCGCTGCGCATCACGTTCGTGCGACGCTTCCCCTTCGGGGCGCCATGAACAGGCCGGACGGGCGGACAGGCGGTCGGGCGGTTGCGACGGCGGTCCTCGCGGCGGTCTTCCTGACCGCCAACCCGCCTGACCGCCTGACCGCCCAAGATTCCCAATTCGGAATCCGCGGCCTCGGCACGCCGGGACGGTGGGAATCGGTACGCTCCCGCTCGACCGGGGGAGCGTTCGGGCCGTTCGACCCGCTGTCCCCGCTCAGCGAAGCCGGCCTGGCGGACGTGCCGCAACTTACCGCCACGGCGATGCAGACCGCCTCGTACCGCGACGCCGTCGTCGCCGGGACGACGAGCGCGCTGCGCGCCACGCGGTTCCCGCTCCTGAACGTGGCCGGGCGGGTGCATCGGCGGCTCGCGATCGCCGCGGGCTTCACGACCTACCTCGACCGGTCGTGGGACGTGACCCAGCGCGACTCGGTCCTCCTACGAGGTACGCTCGAGCGCTACACCGACGAGGTGACGAGCGACGGGAGCATCGCCGATCTCCGGTTGGCGGCAGCCAGCCGGCTGTCGCGGCGCATCGCCGTCGGGGCGGGCCTGCATCTGCTGTCCGGCTCGACCCGCGAGACCGCCGAACGCCGCTTCGATGACACGACCTTTCACACGGTCCAGCAGTTCGCCGAGGTGCGCTACTCCGGCATCGGCGTGTCGGGGAGCCTGCTGCTGGGTGTCGCCCCGGGGCTGAGCGTGACCGGCTGGGCCCGCGCGGACAACCGGCTGCGTGCCACGGTGGCCGACACGACGAGCGCCGAGACCGACCTGCCGCGCATGGCGGGAGGCGGGATCCTGCTGGCGCCGAGCCCGAGCGTACGATTCGCCGCGTCGGTCGCATGGCGCGGTTGGGCGCGCGCCGGCGCCGGCGCATTCGACACCTGGAGCTGGTCGGCGGGAACGGAGATCGGCTCGGGGCGTATGCCGCTCCGGTTCGGGGTGCGGGGCGGCCAGATGCCCTTCGGGCCGGGTCCGACCGCGCCGACCGAATTCGCGACCGCGGCGGGGACCGGGCGCGCGTTCGCCCAGGGGCGCGCCCTCCTCGACGTGGGTGTGGAACGGCTCGAGCGCCGGGGAGGGGGGCTCACCGAGCGCGTGTGGACCGCACTCGTCGGTCTCACCGTGCGTCCGTGAACGTCTACTTCCATACGTTCGGCTGCAAGGCGAACCAGTACGATACGGCCCTGGTGCGACAGGCCTTTTCCGATCACGGGGCGTCGGTGGTGGACGACCTCGCGGCGGCGGATCTCGCCGTCGTGAACTCGTGCACCGTCACGCATGAGAGCGAGGCGAAGCTGCGCCGTCTGGTGCGCCGCCTGGGGCGCGGGCGACCCGCGCCCCGCACCGTGGTCATGGGGTGCGCCGCGGCGCGCGATGACGGCGCCATCGCCGCCCTGCCCGGAGTCCGCGCGGTGGTGGGCGGCGCTGACCCGGCCCGCGTGCTCGCGGCGGCCGGGCTCAAGCCAACGCGCGTGGACCCCGTGCTGCGGCGATTCACCGCCAACGCCCGCGGGTGGCTCAAGATCCAGGATGGCTGCGACGAGCACTGCACCTTCTGCGCGACGACGCTCGCACGGGGGGCGAATCGGTCGCGCGGCATTCCGGAGCTGGTGGCGGAAGCACGGGCGCTCGCCGAGCATCACGCCGAGATCGTGTTGACGGGCGTGCATATCGGTACGTACGGGAAAGACCGGGAAAGGGGAAACGGGAAAGGGGAAGGGTGTTCGCTGGGCGACCTCGTGGAGGCCCTCGTCTCCGCTGTCCCCGTCGTCCGCTTCCGGCTCTCGTCCATCGAGGCGACCGAAGTCGACGACACGATCGCCGGGCTGCTGATCGAGGCTCCCCGGAATCTCGCGGCCCATCTTCACGCCCCGCTGCAATCCGGCTCGAACCGCGTGCTCAAGCGCATGGGCCGCCACTGGTACACGGCCGAATCGTACCGGGCGCGTCTGGACTGGATCGCCGCCCGGCTGCCGGCGTTCGGGCTCGGGGCGGACATCCTCGCCGGTTTCCCGGGGGAGACCGACGACGATCACGGGGCGACCATGGCGCTGGTCGCGGCCCTGCCGTTCACCTATCTGCACGTGTTTCCCTACAGCGAGCGTCCCGGGGCTGCCGCGGCGCGGCTGGGCGCGCCCGTCCCGCCCCGCGTGCTGCACCAGCGGGCGCTCGAGCTGCGCGAGTTGGGGGACACGAAGGCCCGGCGCCATCATGCGGGCCGCGTGGGCCAGCGCGCCGACGGCGTCGTGAGCGGGCACGCGGCGGGCAAGGTCGAGGTGCTCACACAAGACTACGTTTCGGTCTATCTTCCCACGCAAGAATGGGACGGAAGCGCCCGCTTCGAGGTGACGATCCGATAGCCATGCCGCGCATCTACATCGAGACGTACGGCTGCCAGATGAACGTCGCGGACTCCGAGCTCGTGCTCGGCGTGCTCGAGCGGGAGGGTTACATCGCCGTCGACGATCCGGGCGCGGCGGACGTCGTGCTGGTGAACACCTGTGCCGTGCGTGACCATGCCGAGCAGAAAGTATTCTCGCGCGTGGGGGAGCTGAAGCGCTACAAGCGTCCGGGCAGCGTGCTGGGCGTTGTGGGGTGCATGGCACAGCGGCTCGGCCCCCGGCTGCTCGAGCGCGTCCCGCAGGTGGACCTGGTGGTCGGCCCGGACGGGTACCGCGGGCTGCCGGAGCTCATCGCCCGGGCCCGCGCCGGCGAGCGCGCCGCCGAGGTGGAGTTCAGGAGCTGGGAGCACTACGAGGATGTACCGCCCGTGCGAGAGGGGGCGGCTGCATCGGCGTTCGTGACGGTGCAGCGTGGCTGCGATTATCGGTGCACCTTCTGCATCGTTCCGATGACACGCGGGCCGGAGCGGAGCCGCAAGTTGGCGGACGTGGTGCGGGAGGTCGAGCGCCTCGCCGGGACGGGCACCACGGAGGTGACGCTCCTTGGCCAGACGGTCAACAGCTACGACGACGGCGCGCACGACTTCGCCGACCTGGTGCGGGCGGTCGGAGGCGTCCCGGGCATCCGCCGGTTGCGATTCACGTCGCCCTATCCCACTGATTTCAGCGGGCGTGTCGTGGCCGCGATGGCCGAGACGGCCGCGGTTTGCGAGCACGTGCACCTGCCGGTGCAAAGCGGCAGCTCGCGCGTGCTCAAACGGATGCTGCGGCGCTACGATCGCGCCCGCTACCTCGAGGTGGTCGCGGCGCTGCGCCGCGCCATGCCCGACATCGCGCTCACGACCGACATCATCGTCGGGTTCCCGGGCGAGACCGAGGCAGACTTCCAGGAGACCCTGTCGCTCGTCGACGCGGTGGTGTTCGACGACGCCTACACCTTCCGTTTTTCGCCGCGTGAGGGAACGCCCGCGACGCGCCTCAAGGATGTCGTGCCCGACGATGTGGCGGGGGAACGGCTCGAGCGCCTGGTGGCGGCGGTCCGGGGGATCGCGCGGCGCAGGAACGTGGCGCTCGTGGGGAGCACCCACGAGGTGCTGGTCGAGGGGTGGGCCAAGCGGGGCGACCTGCTCCAGGGGCGAACGCGCGCCAACAAAGTCGCGCTGCTCCCGGGGCCCGACGAGTGGATCGGGTCGTACCGCACGGTGCGCTTCACCGGCACGACCGGCTCGACGTTCGCCGCCCGGCCGGTGGGCCAGATGGGGGGACTCGCCGTCGTGGGGTGACGAACGTGACGTACGAGGTGCTGCAGCGCGAGTACGCGAAGTTGCGTCCCCAGCTGCCCCGGTTCTGCGGCTGCGAGACGTGCCGCGGCGACGTGCTCGTGTACGCCCTCAACCGGCTCGCCCCCAGCTACGTGTCCACACCACAGGGCGAAGTGCTGGTGGAGCTGCGGCTCGACAGCGATCAGGAGAAGGCCAAGCTCGACGTCGCGCTGCTCGAGGGGTTTCGCAAGGTGGGGCTCGCGCCCCGCTGCGGCGCCCGGCCGGTGCAGCTGATGTAGCCCGCTGAGGCGGCCCCCTCGCCCGAGATGCGGCCGCCGATTCTCTTCCTTGCTATCGCGTTCGGGGTCGGGGTGTATGCCGGCCTCGAGTCGTTTCTGGGGCGTGGTACGTGGTACGTGGTTGTCCCGGTGCTGGGGACGGCCCTCGCGCTCGCGAGAACGGCTCCCCTCGGTGCCGCGCTCGGGATCATGGGGGTGGCGGGGACAGTGTGGGGCGCGGCGGCCGGCCGTGAACGAGCAGCGACGTGCGCGGGAACGTGGGGAAAGGGGAACGGGGAAAGGTCCCGCGCGGCCATCGTGCGCCTCGTGGATCCCGCCCCCGCGAGCGGCGGCGTCGTCGATGCGGACGTGGTGCCCGGCCCGTGCGGTGGTCCCGTGCGGCTGCGCTGGCCGGAGCAGCACCTCGCCCGTGGCGGGACGGAGTGGGTGGTGGCGGGGCGATGGAGCGGTGTCGCCGACCGCGGCGTGCTGGTGGTCCGCCGGCTGGTCCAGCTCAATGCCGTGCCACGTGGCCGGGGGGCGTTGCGCGATCGGCTCGCGGCCCGCAGCGCCGAGCTGTTCGGCGCGCGGGCACCGATCGTGGACGCGCTGGTGTTCGCCCCCAACGCCACGCTCGATCCCGAAATTCGCGAGCGCTACGTCCGCTCGGGCCTGGCGCATCTCCTGTCCATCTCGGGTCTGCACGTCGGGTTCCTCGCCGCCTGGCTGGCGCTGCTGCTCCGCAAGTTCCGTCTCGCGCCCGGCCCTCGCTTTGCGGCGACGGTCCTGCTGCTGGGCGGTTATCTCTGGCTACTCGGATGGCCACCGCCCGCCGTCCGGGCCGGCGCGATGTTGCTCCTCGCCGAGCTGGCCCGGCGGTGTCAGCGGGTGGTCGCGCCGCGCGGCATGATCGCGCTCTCGGCGCTGGGCGTGCTGCTGGCGGATCCGTTGGCGTTGCGCTCGGTCGGCGCGTGGCTCTCGGTTGCGGGCATCGCCGCGGTGATCTGGGCCGACCGGGCGTGTGCGCGTGAGGGGCGCGTGGTGCGACTGATCGCGCCTGCGCTGGCCGCTACGCTGCTCACGGCGCCCATCAGCGCCTTCACGTTCGGCACCGTGGCGCCGATCGGCGTGCTCGCGAACCTGGCGGCGATTCCGCTGGCCGGGATCGCCGTGCCGGGCCTCGTCCTGGCGCTGGTGCTGTCGTGGGTGGTCGCAGGTGCCGCGCGTCTGGTCGCCGCGGGGGCCGGGTTGGGACTCGCGCTCCTCGACCTCGTGGCGGGCACGGCCGCGGCGGTGCCGGGCGGGCACGTCGTGATGGTCGCGGGGTGGGAGGCGGCGACGCTGTGGGCCGGGGTCGCGCTGGTCGCGTGGTGGCTGTGGAACTCGCCGCGCCGGCCGTGGCTGATCGCGGCGCGCATCTC
>QHTP01000275.1 GCA_003220855.1 Gemmatimonadota bacterium | reverse complement strand
TTAGCTCCGATAGACGTTCCAGCTCGCAGCAGCTGGTTTCCCAGCACGTCGCTCGTCCGCCCCCGTGGGAACGATTCCACCAACCCGATGATCGCCAGAGCAAACGCTCGCGTGCGATCCTTCAGGTCGACACGTCGCATGATCTCACCTTGACATTCCGCATTCCGAATTCCGCATTCCGCATTCAGAGCTTCCGCCTCCTCACATCCTCCCATTGCTCCCACGCGCGCCGGCGCAGCTCCGGGTCGAGCCGCGACCCAACCAGCTCCAGCACGGCCTCCACCTGTTCGACCGACGCGCCGGTGTTGAGCGCGCCGCGCAGGTGCGAGTGCAGCTGCTGAGCCGTCCCCAGCACCGCGATCGCCGCCACGGTCGCCAGCTCCCGCCGCCGCAGGTCGAGCCCCGGCCGACCGATCACCTTGCCGTACGCGTCCACCAGCACGAGATCCTCGAGCGCGGGGTGCAGTGCGCGCAGGCTGACGAGCAGCTTGTGGTAGGCGCGCCCGTACACGTCGCGGCACACCGCCGCCCCGCGATCCGCCCACGCCTGCCAGTCCTCGTGTGTCAGCGGCTCCGCCGCGTGTCGGCCCGTCGCGGCGGACCCGCGCACTTCGCGCCACACGCCGAAGGCCACCAGGGCCAGCGGGTAACCCACCACGAGCATGCTTTGGAGCAGCAGCTCGTCGATCCACAGGGGCGGTACCTCCACCCCCAGGGCCGCAACCAAGCGATTGTGGAGCTCGGGCACGTCGCCTTCGGCGACGGCCGCGGCCAACCGCACGAGCGCCGCCGTCGCCAGGTCGAGCGGTCCGGCCGCACCAGCCCCGGCTACGCCCTGCCTCATATTACGCCTCCCCCGTGCGGGGTCCTCCATCCTTTTGTTGCTCCAGCCCCCCATTTACGCGCAGCTCGCCGACGGTCTCGCCGCGCGTATTCAGCATGGGCCGGGCGGTGAGCGACTCCGGTCGCGGCCGCAGCCCGAGCTGTTCCAGCACGGCCGCCAGCGCGAGCGCGGACGCCACGGCATGCCCGTCGGCGACCTTGATGGCCACCCCCAGTCCCTCGCGCGGCAGTACCGCGCAGTACACGCCCTCGGCGCCGACCTTGACGATCACCCGACCGGGATGCGCGCGCATCATCTCCGTGCAGGGACGGCCTTCGCCGGCGATGAGGTCGGGATGGCGGAGCATGGCCTCCACAATGGGGAATGCGGAATGGGGAATGCGGAATGCATTGGTAAGCGCCGTGCCGGGAGCGACCTTCCCCGTCGATTCCGCATTTCGCATTCCCAATTCCGCATTGGCAAGTCTCGCATACGCGAGCGCCATGGCTCGCAGCTGAATCCCAAAGCACACCACCCCGCACCCATCGGTCGCCGTGCGGATGTCGGCCACCGGGACGTCCGTCCAACGGGAGACCTCGCGTAGGCAGCGCTGTTGCACGGGATGCTCGGAGCGGGTGTAGAACTCCGTGGGCCAGCCGTGGTGGCGGGCGAGCGCCAACATGCCGGCGTGCTTCCCCGAGCAATTCGAGTACACGGCCGTGAGCCGCAGACCGCGCGTGGCGTAGTCTTGAGCGACGCGCTCCGAAAGAGGGGCGTGCGGCCCGCACAAGAGATCACGCTCGCTGCACCCGATCTTGCCGAGCAGCTCTCGCACACGCGCCACCTGGGCCGCCTCGCTCGAGTGCGACGCGCACACCAGCGCCAGCTCCTCGCTCGTGAAGCCGAAGCGGTCGGTCACACCGTCTTCGACCAGCGGCAACGCCTGGAACGGCTTCGCGGCCGAGCGCCAGAAGGTGACGAGGTCGGGGTCGCCGGTGTGCGCGACCAACCGCCCGCGCGCGTCCACCACCGCCGCGTGGACGGCGTGAACCGCCTCCACCAGACTGCCCCGGACCTGCTCAACCCGCATGACGACCCTCCCACCCCCGACGCGCCTTAACGCGAAACGCGGAACGCGGAACGCGGCACAGAACTGGCAAGTCCGAACGACGCTCGCGCGGCTGTTCCGCGTTCCAACTTCCGCGTTCCGACTTCATTCCTTAAGCGACAACCCGATCCCGACGAGCACGAGCGCCCCTCCCACCACCGCCGTCGCCCGTGGGGGCTCGTGGATGGCGGGGATGAGCCATGCGAGCAGGGTCGCTCCCACCGGCTCGCCCAGCGCCGCCACGTTGACGGTCGTCGCGCGGAAGTATCGCAGCGCATAGTTCATCCCGGTGTGTCCGATGAGCATGGGCCCCGCCGCCATCGCGCCGAACACCGCCCAATCGCGACCGGCGAATCCGACGAGGGGGACGGAGGCCGGAACGGCCAGCAGCGCGAGCACGACCGCCGCGACGGCGTAGACGCCGGTGGCATAGCGCCAGACCCCGACTGTCTGGCGCACGCGCCGGCCGATCACGTAGTAGCCCGCTCCCGTTGCCGCGCCGAGCAGCGCGAGCGCGTCGCCGCCCAGGGCGCCGAGCGAGAAACGCGCGTCGCCGACGCCGATGAGGCTCGCGCCGACGACCGCGAGCCCGATACCCCACGCTTCCGTGCGCGTCGGGTGCTCGCGCAGCCACAACGCCGCGATCGCCCAGGCGAACACCGACTTGAGCGACACGAGGACGACAGAGCTGGCGACGGCGGTGTAGCGCAGCGACGCGATCCAGGACCAGAAGTGGAGGGACAGGAGGAGGCCGGCGAGCGTCATCAGCATGAGCGTCCCACGTCGTAGGGGCGCAGCACGCTGCGCCCCTACACTCCCTGCAGTCCCTTCCTGCGCAGCCAACACACCCGTCACCGGCAGCACCAGCGCGAGCCTCCAGAACGCGATCGCGAGCGCCGGCGCCGCCGCGAAGCGTACGATCGGGCCGGCGTAGGTCGTGGCGAGGACCGCTACGATGAGCACCAGGAGGGGAGACATGGGCGCGTGAAGATAATGGAAACGCGCCCTGTTGCCCTCCCTCCCCCACAGCCCCAAATTGCGCGCTCCATGCGCCCTCGCCAGCGGCTGATGCTTGGCACGACGTGCGTGTTCTTGATCCCCGCCCTGACCGGCGGGGCCGCGCTCGCTGCCCAGCAGGCCTCCCCCTTCGTGCCGCTCGACGACTGGACGATGCCGTACGTCGAGCATCTCATCGCGACGCATGTGATCCCGGATCCTGCGCCGCTCACGCGACCGCTGCGGCGCGCCGACGTGCTGCGGGCGCTCGAGGGAGCGGACACGCTGCACCTGACCCGCGCCACGACCGCCACGCTGCTCCGGCTGCGGGCGGCGCTCGCGAGCGATCAGGCCGGGCCGCACTTCCGGGTGGCGACCGCCCTGGGGGCCGGCGCGGCGAACTACGCGCGCCGCGACCCGGTCGCCGCGATCGATTCGACGGGGCCCCGGCAGTCCGGTGTCGGCCATGGCACGGCCAGCGGCGACCTGGAGCTCGAGCTCGGGACGGGCCATGTCATCGCGGTCACGCATCTACAGCTCGACACCCGCCTCAAGTACGATCCCGACTGGTTCGGCAAGAAGGACCGCGCGATCGCCGGCCGGACGGCGGAGGCGTACCTCGACGCGCAATGGAAATTCGGCGACGTGTTTTTCGGACGGATGGACCGCAACTGGGGCCCCCCCGGCATCCAGGGCCTGCTCCTCTCCCCGAACCCGTATGGCCTCGATCATTTCGCCATCTCGGTCGGGACGGCGCAGGTGCGCTTTGAGGCGCTCGCGACCCAGCTCGACGATGGCGACTCGAGCGGCGCGGTAGTGCACCGCTTCATGGTGCAGCACCGCCTGCGGCTCGCACCGGGACGCTGGGCCCTCGCGTTGTGGGAGGGCACCGTGCTCGCGGGTCGGGACCGGTCGTTCGAGGCGTGGTACTTGAACGCCCTCAACGCCGGCATCCTCGAGCAGTGGAACAACGGGGGGAACGTGAATTCGTTCGTCGGGCTCGACGTCGAGCGCCGCGGGCGCGTCGGCGTGTTCGGTCAGCTGATGCTCGACGACATCCAGGTGGACCGCGCGGCCGCGACGGACCGGAAGCCGCCAAGCTATGCCGTCACGCTGGGAGCGCGCGGCGCCATCGGCGCCGCGGCCACGGCCTGGCGCGTGTATTACACGCGCGTCACGAACCTCACCTACCGCAACGAAGACAGTCTGCAGGTCCCGTTGTACCACTCGCTCGGGACCGGCCGGAACTTCGACGATTACGACCAGCTCACGTGGACGCTCGGGCTGCTCCCCCGGGCGGGGCTGCTGCTCACGCCCGAGGTCACGTACCTGCGCCAGGGGGAAGGCGATCCGCGCCTGCCCCATCCCGTCGTGTCGGCGTATCCCACCACGCCGACCATCTTTCAGGGCATCGTCGAGCGCACGCTGCGCTTCGCGGTGGCGGGAAGCTACGCTCCCTCCGCGCGCGTCGGATTGAGCTTCGATGCCGGCGTGCACCACATCAG
>QHTP01000171.1 GCA_003220855.1 Gemmatimonadota bacterium | reverse complement strand
GCCTACTCCGACGAGATCCTCCACGCCGCGCGCCTGTCCCCGCTGCGACTCACGTCCCAGGTGTCGGCCGAAGAGAGCGACCGTTTGTTTCACGCGATCCGCAGCACGCTGCAAACGTGGATCAACCGGCTGCAGGCAGAGACGGGCGACGCTTTTCCGGAGAAGGTCACCGCTTTCCGGTCCGGAATGGCGGTGCATGGGCGGTTCCGCCAGCCGTGCCCCGTCTGCGGCTCGCCGGTGCAGCGCATCCGGTACGCGGCGAATGAGGTGAATTACTGCCCGACCTGTCAGACGGGCGGACGCCTGCTCGCCGACCGCGCGCTGTCGCGCCTGCTGCGGGAAGATTGGCCGCGCACGCTGGAAGAATGGGAGGAGCAGATCGGGCGCTCGCGCGCCTGAGTTCCTGCCTTGCGGTCCGGTGCGACAATCAGAATACCCGCACGGCCTCGCGCGCGTTTCGCCGTTCGGCGCAAACAGCGAGGTGGGCGACTACCGCAGCCAGGCCTTAGCCTTTGCGATCACGGCCGCCATCTGGTCGCGATACTTGACGAACGTATCGTCCACCACGTTCAGCGTCGGAATCAGCCCGTCGCGTTGCACGAGGGACAGCGTCGCCTCGTCCCAGTGGTTGAAGCCCGACGCGCGCTCCTGGCCACCGGCCCACGTGAATCCAGTCGCCGTCATCTCGAGCCCTCCGTCCGTGGCCGCCGTCGTCACGCCGCTCGCGTCGATGGCGTAGGGTTCTCCCGGGAGAACACGAGGAAGCCAAACCGCATGTCTCGGAATTCGATCGAAGGCTCGGGGAAATCGAAGCTGAACTTCTGGAACGCCCGTCCGCGCGGCGGGACGAACACCTCGCTCGTCGACGTGAGGGGCAGGACCCCGGCGCCGTAGACCGGACGACTCCCCGGCCGCAGCACCGCACCGGCCCCGGCTGCGCCCATGACCGTGAGCCAATCGCGACGGGAGAGCGGATCGCCTGACAAGGTCTCTGGGGGCGGAGATGCGCCGAGGCTACTGCAGTTGCCGTGCCGGAAGTGCCAACCGCTGGACCCGTCTGCCCGTCGGGGTTATCATCGCATCCCATGCTCTTCGTGCTCGACAACTACGACTCGTTCACCTACAACCTCGTGCAGCTGTTCGGCGAGCTCGGCGCGGAGCCCGTCGTGTACCGCAACGACGCCCTCACCGTCGAGCAGGTGCTCGCCCTCAAGCCCACGGCCGCGGTGCTCTCGCCGGGCCCGTGCACGCCCGCGGACGCCGGGATCCTCGTGCCGCTGGTGCGCGCCCTCGCGGGCCACGTGCCGATCCTGGGCGTGTGCCTCGGCCATCAGGCGATCGGCGAGGCGTTCGGCGGCCGCGTGGTGCGCGCCGACCGCGTGATGCACGGCAAGACCTGCGAAGTGATCCATGAAGACGACGAGCTGTTCGAAGCGATCCCGAGTCCCGTGACCGGCATGCGCTACCATTCGCTCGTGCTCGAGCCCGCGTCGCTCCCCAACGACCTGGTCATCACGGCGTGGAGCGCCGATCGCCCCAAGGACGCCGAGATCATGGCGATGAAACACCGCCGCCATCCGATCTACGGCGTCCAGTTCCACCCCGAGTCGATCGGCACGGCGCACGGCAAGCGGCTGCTCGAGAACTTCCTGAAGCTGTGCGTGGCAGGTAACACGCGCTCCACAAAGGAATTGAGACGGGGCTAGACGCCACGGCACGGATTTTGTATCTTGCCCCGTGCCCGTCCTTGGCGTGATCCCGGCGCGGCTCGGTTCCAGCCGCCTTCCCCGCAAGCCACTCCTGCCCCTGGCAGGCGAGCCGCTCATCCTCTGGGCTGTGCGACGGGCCAACGAAGCCGGCGTGTGTGACCGGGTGGTCGTCGCGACCGACGCGCGCGAGATCGCCGCCGTCGCTGAGCGGGCGGGATACGAGGCGATCCTGACCTCCCCCGACCACCAGTCCGGCACCGAGCGTGTCGCGGAAGTCGTTGACAATAAATCGTTTAATGAGTTCGACCTCGTCCTGAACGTGCAGGGCGACGAGCCCCTCGTGGACTTGGACGCGCTGCGCGGCGCCGTGGCGCGCGTGCGCGCGGGGGACCCCATCGGTACCGCTGCGGGGGCGCTCGATCGGGCGTTGGCGGCGGACCCGGCGCGCGTGAAAGTGGTGGTCGATGCGGGCGGACGCGCCGTGTATTTCTCGCGGGCGCCGATCCCGTTCGACCGCGACGGCACGGGGTCGGTCCGGTATCACCAGCATGTGGGCGTGTACGCCTACACGCGCGAGGCCCTCGAGCGGTGGGTACGGCTGCCGCCGGTGCCGGAGGAGCGATGGGAGCGGCTGGAGCAGCTGCGGCCCTTGCTGCACGGCCTGCCCATCGGCGTGGCGCTGTGTGCCGGCCCGGCGGCGCCCGGCGTGGACACGGCGGACGATCTGCGATACGCGGAGGCACAGTTGACCCGGCACCTGAAGGAGGTGAGCCCGTGAGCTCAACGAAGTACATCTTCGTGACCGGTGGCGTCGTCTCGTCGCTCGGCAAGGGCATCGCGGCCGCCTCGCTCGGTCGCCTGCTGGTGGAGCGCGGCCTCCGGGTCACCATTCAGAAATTCGATCCCTACATCAACGTCGATCCGGGCACCATGTCGCCGTTCCAGCACGGCGAGGTGTACGTCACCGACGACGGTGCCGAGACCGACCTCGACCTCGGGCACTACGAGCGCTTCATCGACCGCTCGCTGTCGCAGGTCAACAACGTGACCACGGGGCGGATCTACCTGTCCGTGATCACCAAGGAGCGACGCGGCGAATACCTCGGCTCGACCGTGCAGGTGATCCCGCACATCACGGACGAGATCAAGGCGGCGATCCGCCGCCTCGCCCCCGACCACGACGTCGTCATCACGGAAATCGGCGGCACGGTGGGCGACATCGAGTCGCTGCCGTTCCTCGAGGCGATCCGTCAGTTCCGCCAGGAAGTCGGCCGCGACAATACGCTGTTCATCCACCTCACCCTCGTTCCCTTCATCGCCGCCACCGCCGAGCTCAAGACCAAACCGACCCAGCACTCCGTCCGCGAGCTGATGCAGATCGGGATCCAGCCCGACATCCTGGTGTGTCGCACCGAGCGGCCGCTCTCGGAAGAGCTGAAGCGCAAGATCGCGCAGTTCTGCAACGTCGACTTCGGCTGCGTGGTGGAGAGTCCGGACGTGCGATCCATCTACGAGATCCCGCTCAAGCTGCACGAGCAGGGGCTCGACCGCGAAGTCTGCATGCGGCTGCACCTCGAGACCAAGGACCCCGACCTGCGGGGCTGGGCGCAGATGGTGGACAAGATCCTCAACCCCGCCGAGCGGGTACGCATCGCGGTTGTTGGGAAGTACACCGAGCTCGCCGACAGCTACAAGAGCATCCACGAGGCGCTCGTGCATGGCGGGATCGCGAACGAGTGCGGGGCGCAAGTCGAGTGGATCTCGTCCGATCGCTTCACCGATCAAGCGGCCGCGGGCGAGCTGCTCGCCGGCTACGACGGCCTGCTCGTCCCGGGCGGGTTCGGCGTGCGCGGGGTGGAGGGGATGCTCGAAGCGATCCGCTGGGCGCGCGAGCACAAGCTGCCCTTCTTCGGGATTTGTCTCGGGCTGCAGTCCGCGATCATCGAGTTCGCGCGCGACGTGGTCAAGCTTCCCGATACCAACTCGAGCGAGTTCGCCCCCGAGTGCGAGAACCCGGTCATCGCCCTGATGCGCTCCCAGGAGGGGATCCAGGAGTTGGGGGGGACGATGCGGCTGGGGGCTTACCCCTGCAAGCTGCGGCCCGGCTCGCGTGTCGCCCAGGCCTACGGGGCGCTCGAGGTCAGCGAGCGGCATCGGCATCGCTACGAAGTGTCGAACGCCTACCGCGACGTGCTCGCCGAATACGGCATGCGCTGCTCCGGCCTCTCGCCCGACGGCTCGCTCGTGGAGATGATCGAGCTGCCGGATCACCCGTGGTTCATCGGCTGCCAGTTCCACCCGGAGCTGAAGTCGCGCCCGACGCGGCCGCACCCACTGTTCGCCGGCTTCGTGGGCGCGGCGCGCCAGCAGCATCGGGCCCGGCGTGGGGCGGTGCCCAGCCAGGCCGAGCGGCCGTCCCAGCTCGCCGGCCGACGCGACTGACGTGGCGCGGCACTTCGCGGCCGGGGCCGCCCCGTTCCTGATCGCGGGGCCGTGCGTCGTCGAATCGGACGACCTGAACCTCCGGGTCGGTACCGCGCTCGCGGAGCTGGGAGCGGCGCTCGGCGTGCACGTCATCTACAAGGCGTCGTACGACAAGGCGAATCGGTCGCGGCTCGCGGGCGCGCGCGGTCCCGGGCTGGAGCGGGGTCTCGAGTCGCTCACCCGGGTGCGCGCGGGCACCGGCCTGCCGATCCTCACCGACGTGCACGAGGCCGCCCAGGTGCCCGCGGCCGCCCAGGTGGCGGACGTGCTGCAGATCCCCGCGTTTCTCTGTCGCCAGACCGATCTGCTCATCGCGGCGGGGCGCGCCGGCCGCCCCGTGAACGTCAAGAAGGGGCAATGGATGTCACCGGACGGGATGGCGGGCGCCGTCGAGAAGGTGCGCGCCGGGGGCGGGGACGGGGGCGGGGGCGCCCCCGAAGTGGCTGTGACCGAGCGCGGCACCTTCTTCGGCTACGGCGACCTGGTCGTGGACATGCGCAACTTCGCGCGCCTGCGCGCCGCGTGCGGGGCCCCCGTGGTGTACGACGCGACCCATGCGGTCCAGCAGCCGGGGCAGGGGCCCGATGGCGCCAGTGGCGGCCAGCGCGAGTTCATCCCGCCCCTCTTGTACGCGGCCGCGGCCGCCGGGGCAGACGGGTTCTTCCTCGAGACGCACCCCGACCCCGAGCACGCGCCCTCGGACGGGGCGAACATGATCCCGCTGGACCAGCTCGAAGGAATCGTGCGTGTGGCAATCGAGGTCTGGTGCAGCGCGAGGGCGGGGGGCACCGCGGCGGCGAGGTCCCAGGGGAGTGGTGGAGCGGCTGTCGAGGACCGAGCCAAAGCGCTGCCCCCCGCGCGAGGCGCCCTCCGTGCTTGATCAAGCCCTCGCCCGCCGCTTGAAACTCGTCGGCTTCGACGTCGACGGCGTGCTCACCGACAACGGCGTCTATCTCGGAGTCGTCGGCGATCACCCCGTCGAATTCAAGCGCTTTCATATCCAGGACGGACTCGGCATCCGCATGCTCCGCTCGGCGGGCCTCGTCGTGGTGTGGCTCACGGGACGGGAATCGACGGCCACGGCGCTGCGGGCGCGCGAGCTGTCGGTGGACGAGCTCATCCAGGATCCCACGGCCCGCAAGCTCCCGGCGTTCGAGGCGCTACTGGCCCGCCGCGGGCTCGCGTGGGACGAGTGCGCGTTCGTGGGCGACGACCTCGCCGACCTCCCGGTGCTCGCGCGCGTGGCGCTGCCGGTCGCGGTCGCGAACGCGGTGCCCGAGGTCAAGGCGGCGGCGCGGGTCGTCACCGACGTAGCGGGCGGCCAGGGCGCCGTCCGCGAGATTGCGGAGCGGATCCTCAAGGCGCGCGGCGAGTGGCACGGTCTCCTCACGACGTACTTTCTGGAGTGTGGCGATGTCCCGCACGGAGCCCAGCGATCTCGTTGAGCGCGGGCGCCGCGTGCTCGCCCTCGAAGCCGACGCGATCGGGCGCGTGGCTCAGCGACTGGGGCCGGCGTTCGCCGCCGCGGTGCGCCTCCTGGCGGCCGCGGGCGGCCGGGTGATCGTCTCGGGGGTCGGCAAGTCCGGCCTCATCGCGCGCAAGATCGCCGCCACCTTCACCTCGACCGGCACACCCGCATCGTTCCTCCATCCGATCGATTCGCTGCACGGCGACCTCGGGATCGTCGGGCGGCACGACGTGGCTATTCTCCTGTCGCGGAGCGGGGCGTCGGACGAGCTGTTCGGCCTCGTGAGCCAGCTCAAGCGGCTGGGCGTGCGGCTCATCGCGATCACCGGCGACCTGGACTCCGTGCTCGCCCGTCAGGCGGACGTGGTGCTCGACGCGAGCGTCGCCGAAGAGGCGTGCCCGGAGACGCTCGCGCCCACCGCGAGCACCACGGCCGCCCTGGCACTGGGCGATGCCCTCGCCGTGACGCTGCTCGAAGTGAAGGGATTCCGGCGCGAGGACTTCGCGGCGCTGCACCCAGGGGGCGCGCTAGGCCGGAATCTCCTGCTGCGCGTCGGGGACGTGATGCTCACGGGCGAAGTCCCCACGCTCGGGCCCGACCGCCCCATGCGCGAGTGCGTGGTGCTGCTCGCCGAGAAGCGGGGCACCGTCGCGGTGGTGGACCAGGCGGGGAGTCTGGTCGGCGTGGTCACCGCGGGCGATCTCACCCGCCTCATGGAAAAGACCGACGCCTTCCTCGACTTGCCGGTGGGCGACGTCATGACGCGGACCCCCAAGACCACCACGCGCGACGAGCTCGCCGGTGCCGCCGTGCGTGCGATGGAGCAGCACGGCATCATGGCCCTGCCGGTGCTGGACGGGGGGCGCAAGGTCATCGGCATAGTGCATCTGCACGACCTGATGAGGGCGGGCGCCGCGTGAGGTACGCGTGGCTCCTCTGCGCGGTGGTGTTGAGCGCATGCGACACCGGGATCAAGCCCACGGCAACCATTTCCGCCGCCGACTCCGCCGATCAGGTGCTGTTGAGCATGTCGCATTATGTGACCAACGACGGCATCCAACGCGCGCACGTGCGTGCCGACACGGCATATTTCTACTCGCCTTCGCAGACCGCCGAGCTCCGCAACGTGCACATCACGTTCTACGATACCCGCGGTGCGCAGACATCCACGCTCACTTCGCGCGAGGGCACCTACCATTGGCGCTCTGGCGACATGGAGGCGCGCGGCAACGTGGTGGTGGTGCGGATCGACGGCGCGACGCTCCGGACCGAAGTGCTGCACTACAGCCAGGCGCGCAGTCAAGTGAGCTCCGATCGGCCGTTTGTGTTCGACGAGCCGACCCGCCACATCGAGGGACAGGGCTTCACGTCGGACCCCGATTTCAAGGTGGTGACGGCGACCCGCCCGACGGGGAGGGCCGGCAGCTTCACCCTGCCGAACCAATGATGGCTACCATGTTCCTCGTCGCCCTCGTCCAGCAACCCACCTCGCCCGCCGACACGACCGGGGGGCGGCCGTGCACAATCGTGATCGACTCGGTCGGACGGCAGGCGCAACAGGTCGAGGTACGCGTGGGCGAGACCAATGTGTTCGCGGGCGGTGGGGTGCTGGCCCACTGTCAGGGCACCGGGAGCACCCTCGCCGCCGACAGCGTTGCCTGGTTCGCCGGCCTCAAGCGCTTTGACATGATCGGGCAGAAGAATCTGGTGCACATCCGTGACACAGCCATCACGCTCGACGCCGTGACCGCCGCCTACTTCCTCCGCCAGGAGCGGCTCGAAGCGCACAAGAACGTGGTCGCGGTGAACCGCAACAGCGGCTCGGTGCTGCGCGGACCCAATCTGACGTACTACCGGGCCCTGAAGGGCGTGCGGGACACCCTCGAGATGTACGCCTCGAGCCGCCCGACGATCGACTACCGTGGTTCCGCCGATTCCGCCGAGCCTTATGTGATCGTCGCAGATCGGGTACGCTTCAAAGGCAACGACCGCATGTGGGGCGGGGGAGCCGTGACGATCGATCGCAGCGACTTCGCAGCGCGGGGCGACTCGATGCAGCTCGACCAGGTCGCGGGATTCGGGCTGCTCCTGGGCAAACCTCGGGTCGAGGGCAAGGGGACGGAGTCCTACACGCTCACGGGTACCCGCATCGAGCTCGGCCTGCAGGGTCGCGACATCCGGCTCGTCAAGGCGCTGGGCGACGGTGTGGCCACGAGCGCGGACTGGCGCCTCACCGCCGATACGATTCATCTGCACCTCGATCGCAAGAAACTGCAGCAGGCGTTCGCCTGGGGCCCCAAGGACTCGGTCCACGCGCGGGCCGTCTCGAGCGCCACCACGATCCGGGCCGACTCGCTCGCGCTCGACGTTCCGGATCAGGTGTTGACCGAGGTGCGCGCGTTCGGGCACGCGTTCTCGACCTTGAAGCGCGACTCTACGGCCAAGCGGGATTCGACTCCGGACTGGATCACCGGCGATTCGCTCACGGCGCACTGGGTGCAGAACGCCGACTCCGCCGGCTCGGGGCAGCCGAAGAGCAAGCTGCACCGCCTCGTCTCGCGCGGATCGGCCCGTGTCTTCACGCATCAATACAACCAGCGCGACTCGCTGCCGTCGCTCAATTACTCCCGTGGGGCGATGATCGACATCGCCCTCGCGGGTGGCAAGATCACTCGCGTGACCGTCACAGGAAAGGCCGACGGCGTGCAGCTCGAGCCCGCCCCGCCCGCTCCTCCGGACTCGACCAAGAAGAAAGTTCCGGCGGACACGACAAAGAAGAAAGCTCCGGGCCGATGACGACCCCGTCAGTACGCAGTCACCTGGCAGACCTCCTGTCGGCCCGCGACTCGTCGCTTCCACTGGCGGCGGCGGCGCTGGCGCGCGTCGGCGACGCCCAAGGGTGCGCTTCGTTCGGCGAGCTCGCGGTGGCCTACCGCGAGGAGTTCCTCAAACTGCGCGCCCACTTCGGTGGCGCCGACCTGCCCGAGCTCGGCGCCCTGTCGGTCGAGGAATTCCGCACCAGCCTGCGGACGTCGGTGCTGCCGCGGCTGGCGCTCCTGAAGATCGTCACCTACCCGCTGGGGGCGCTCGGTGAGCCGACCACGGTCGCCTTCACCCCCGAGGTGTGGGCCGAGCTCTCAGGCGACCGCGGCGGCGTGGCGGACCGGATGCTGGAGGCCGCGGAGCGCGCGCTGGCGCGCGCCGAGTCGCCCACCGGCGAGCACCCCGTGGTCTCGGGCGGAAGCCGCCTCGAAGCCCACGGGCTGGTCAAGACGTACAAGGGTCGCCGCGTGGTGAACGACGTGAGCGTGCAACTGGAGCAGGGGGAGATCGTGGGCCTGCTCGGTCCCAACGGGGCGGGGAAGACCACGTGCTTCTACATGATCACCGGCCTGATCCGTCCCGACGGTGGTGAGATCGTGCTCGACGGCCGGGACATCACGCCGGAGCCGATGTATTGCCGCGCGCGCATGGGGATCGGCTACCTGGCGCAGGAACCCTCCGTGTTCCGCAAGCTCACCGTCGAGGAGAACGTCCGCGCGATTCTCGAGACCCTGCCGCTGAGCGATGGTGAGCAGGCGGAGCGCCTGGAGCGCCTGCTCGACGAGCTCGCCATCAAGCACCTGCGGCGCCAGAAGGGGTTCCAGCTGTCGGGCGGCGAGCGGCGCCGGCTCGAGATCACCCGCGCGCTCGTCACCGAGCCCAAGTTCATGCTGCTGGACGAGCCGTTCGCCGGCGTCGATCCGATCGCCGTACACGACATCCAGACCATCGTGGCCGGCCTGCGCCACCGGGGCATCGGGGTGCTGATCACGGATCACAACGTGGAGCAGACCCTCGACATCGTGGACCGCGCCTACATCATGTTCGAAGGGAAAGTGCAGGTCGGCGGCACCGTGCGCGAGCTGGTGTTCGACGACCGCGTGGCGAACCTCTATCTCGGGCCCACCCTCACGGCGCGCCTGCGCGCCCGTCTGGCCCAGCTGCAACCCGTATGAAGACCGGCCTGCAGCAACACACCGGACTGTCGCAGCAGCTCCGCATCAACCCGCGGCTGTACCAGGCCATGGACCTGTTGTACATGCCGCTGCTCGATCTCCAGCAACACCTGAAGCAGGAGCTGCTCGGCAACCCGTTCCTCGAACTGGTCGAGCCGGAGGAGGAGACCGAGGTGCCCTTGGCGGAGGAGGCCAAGGAAGACAAGAAAGAGGCCGAAGCCAACGACGAGCCCAACTGGGAGGAGATCCTGCTCGACGACGGCTCGGACTCGAGCGCGCCGCCCCGCGACATGAGCGAAGCGCGGGAATACGTCGAGCCCGTGCCGGTCGAGAGCAAGGACCTGTCCGACTACCTGCGGGACCAGATGCGGCTGCTCGACCTGACGCCCCGCCAGCAGCTCCTGGCCGAGGAGTTCATCGGGAACATCGCGGAGGACGGCTACCTCGGCGCCACGCTCGAAGAGATCGTGCGCGGCGCGAACCAGCTGCTGGAGGAGCACGCGGCCGAGTCGGAGCAGGACGTCCAGCCGCAGCTGTTCACGATCTCCGAAGCCGAGGAGATGCTCCATATCATCCAGAAGCTCGATCCGCCCGGGGTAGGCGCCCGCGATCTGCGCGAGTGCCTGTTGCTCCAGCTCGACGCACGCGCCGAGACCGACACGTTGGCGTACCGGCTGGTGCGCGACGCCTTCGACGACCTGAAGGCGCACCGCTGGAGCGACTTGGGCAAGCGCTTCGGGCTCGACGCCACCGAAGTGCAGAAGGTCGCCGACGAACTGGCCAAACTCGACCCCAAGCCGGGCCTGCAGCACTCGGCGGCCAACGACGCGTACATCATTCCGGACCTGGTGGTCGAAAAGATCGACGGGGAGTACAAGGTCTTCCTCAACGACGCGGGGCTGCCGCGCCTGCGGATCTCGAAGACGTACCAGGACATCGCGCGCGACAAAAAGAAGTTCCAGGGCGAGAACAAGGAGTTCATCAACCAGCGCATGAACAGCGCGCACTGGATGATCCAGGCAATCGAGCAGCGGCGCCAGACGATGCTGAAGGTGATGAACTTCATCGTCGATCGCCAGCGCGATTTCTTCGAG
>QHTP01000297.1 GCA_003220855.1 Gemmatimonadota bacterium | reverse complement strand
GGAACGTGAGCCCGGGGCCGGGTGCGGCTCAGCACCCCGCATCTGTCTACTAGGCAGGCAAGATGACCTACCTGATTCCGGACGACGTGCTCACCGCCCACCTCGCGGGCGAGGCCGTGCTGCTCAATCTCCGGACGAAACAGTACTACCAGCTGAACGCGACCGCCGCCGTCATCTGGACAAGTCTCGAGCAGGCGCTCGAGCCGCCGCGGATCGTGGACGCGCTGGTGGAGGAGTTCGCCGTGGACGCCGCCACGGCTCAGGCGGAAATGGAGCGGGTGATCGAGGACCTCCGCGCTCGGGGGCTCGTGGTGTGACGCTTGCCCGACCTGCAGCCTACCTGGTCGGCGGCGTGGTCGCGCTCTCGTTGCCGCTGTGGCTCGGAGGCTCGCGACTCGCACAGCTGGTCCGAGCGCCTGGAGAGGGAGAGCTGCGGAGCAGACGCGGACATCCGGCGGCTGCGCTCGAGGCCGCACACCGTGCGTTGCGCGTGCTCGCCCGGATGCGATTGCCGTGGTGGCGCAATACCTGTTTATACCGCGCGCTCGCCGAGTGTCTCGTGCTGCGCCGCTACGGCATCGCCTGTCGCGTCGAGCTGGGCGTCACCCGGCCGGGTACGGGGACGGCAATCGGCGCGCACGCCTGGGTCGTGCGCGGCCACGGCGATCCCGAGCGGTCCGTCGGCTCGATGGTGGTCCTCCGGTGACAGCGCCCATCCTGCTCGACCTCGTAGCGGACGGCGCGGTCCGACTCGCCCTCGAGCGCTCCCTGTATCCCGTGGCCGAGCGGTGGATCCCACAACGGCTGGGCGAGGCGTGTGACGCGCCCGCCCGCGCCACGATCTCGGTGCGCGCTGCCAGCGTGGCCCTGCGGCATCCGACAGACGCACCGACGCTCACGCTCGGTCGCGTCGCCGCTTGGGTGAAGCAGGGCCAGGAGCGCGCCGCCGTAGTGCTGCGGGGAGTGGCTCTCTCGAGCGGCGGCGTGCTGAGCTTTGACCCGGGGCGCGCGCGCCTCCAGGTGGATCCCGCGCAGGCTGCGGACGCGGCGGCCGACCTCTACTCGATGCTCACCGTTTCGGCCGCGCTGCTGCTCGCGAGCCAGGGACGCGCGCTGGTGCACGCAGCTGCCGTCGTGGCTCCGGACGGGGGCGGCTGGCTGCTCGCGGGCGACGCGCGGTCGGGCAAGTCCACCACGTGTGCCACCCTCGCGTCGGCGGGGTGGGGCTATCTGTCGGACGATCAGGTCGTGCTCACGGGCCGTGAGGATGGGATCGAGGTGGAAGGATGGTTGCGGCCATTTCACCTCGATGGAGAGACGGGCGTGCGGCGCGAGGTGGCAGCGGCGGAGCTCGGTCTCAGGGGAGGCTGGCGCCGGACAGCTCGCCTCGCGGGCGCGATCTTTCCAACGGTGTCGCCGGCCGAGCCCACCCTGCTCACGCCGGTCTCCGCGGCCGATGCGCTCGCACGGCTCGTACGGCAGACGCCGTGGCTGCTGGCGCAACGCCCGACCGCCCCGGCGGTCTTGGCACTGCTCACGCGCGCCGTCCGAGGCGGGGCGTTCTCGCTCCGGCTGGGGAGCGACACGTATCGCCAGCCGGCGCGGCTTGTGGCGCAACTCGGCGCGCTCAACCAAGTCCTCGTCCCCTCTCCCCAGTCCTCACCCCTTTGATCCCCTCTCCGTGGTCCTCACCCCCTGTCCCCCTCTCCGCATACGCGGAGAGGGAGAACGATGGACGGACTGAGTCTCCCCTCTCCCGAAGGGAGAGGGGATCAAAGGGGTGAGGACCAATGGGGGGAACGACGGACGGACTGAGTTTCCCCGCTCCCGAACGGAGACGGAATCAAAGGGGTGAAGACCAGCGGGCGTCATGCTGAGCCGGGTGTTGCGGCTGGCGCTCGATGAGCGGTGGCGGTCGTGACCATTCATGGGATTCCGCCCGTCGCTACCCTCGTGTGGCTCCCGGTGGCAGTCTCGCTCCAGATCGCGGCAACGCTGGGTCTCGGCTGGCTCGTCGCGGCGGCGAACGCATTCTATCGCGACGTGGGCGTCGGCATCGGATCGGTGCTGTATCTCCTCATGTTCGCGGCGCCGGTGGTGTACCCTACCTCGGTGGTGCCGGCGTCGTTGCGGACGCTGTTCCTCGCGAATCCGATGGCAGCGGCAATCGAGTCGTACCGGGCGGCGTTGCTGGGCGGTGTTCCCGTCCCGCTCGACGCCCTCGGCCTCGCGTGCGTGGCCGGGGGCGTGTTGCTCGTGACGGGGTGGACGGCGCTGCGGCGGCTCGACCGGCGGCTGCATGAGGTGCGGTGACCACGCCGACGGCTGCCCGCCGATTGCAAGTCTGCAAGGTTCCCGTCTGGTGACCCGGGTCCGAATCGAGTTGCTTAGTCCTTTCCTCGCTCCAACCCGTGCGCTCTCGCCGTTCTGGCGGCTCTGGTGCCGCCGAGGTGCCCCATGACCCGCCGACTGAAGCTCGCGCTCGCCGCCACCCTCGTGAGCGGTCTCGCCGCGGCGTGCTCGGACAACGGGGTGGCACCGCTAGCGGTGGGGCCGACCACCCCGCCCCTCAGCGGATTCACTGCCGCCGTCACCTGTGAGGTGACGGTGCGCACGGCGACGCTCGCGTGCGGGCGGGCGACGCCCGTGGCGACGAACGGCAGCGTCCACAAGACGAGCGGCATCGAGCCCGACGTCGTCACGCTGGGTGGACAGGGCTCTTACGTGCTGCTCACCTCGAGCGGGACACACTACGACGGCTCCAGCCTGTTCACGTCCAACGTGACCCTGACCAACCTCTTGGCGCTGCCGATGAACACGGCGGACGGTACGACCGCCGACACGGGCGGCGTCAAGGTGTTCTTCAACAGCGGGCCG
>QHTP01000170.1 GCA_003220855.1 Gemmatimonadota bacterium | reverse complement strand
CGATCAGCTGATCACCGTCGCAGCTCCGCAAACGTGGGCGGACGTGGCCCGCTGGTACGGCGGGCTCGCGCGCGATCGCTACGTGACGACGCCGGCACTCGACTCGTCGCTGGCGAGCCTGGTGGCCGGCGCCCGGACGCTCGAGGATTCGCTGCGGCGGGTGCACCGCTGGGTGGCGCAGGACTTCCGCTATGTGTCGCTCTCGCTCGGGATCGGCGGGTTCCAGCCCCGCCTCCCCGCGGCCGTACTGCGAACGCGCTACGGCGACTGCAAGGACAAGGCGACGCTGTTCATCACGCTGGCGCAGCGGATGGGGCTCCAGGCCTACCCGGTGCTGCTGGCGTCGGGCGGCGGGATCGAGCGCGACCTACCGTCGGCCAACGCCTTCGACCACATGATCGCGGCCGTCCAGCGCCCCACGGGCTACTTGTTTCTCGATCTGACCTCCGAGTTGACGCCGCTCGGCTCGCTCCCCTCCGCCGAGCAGGGCGAGTTCGGTCTGGTGGTCCACCCGGACGGCCGGGGCGAGGAAGTCACCTTCCCGACCGATTCGACTCCGCTGAACCGCGACGCCTCGACCCTCACCGGAGACCTCTCTCCGGACGGCGTGTTCAGCGGGCGCTACGTCCACGTCGCCACGGGCGATCAGCAGTATTCTCTGCGGCGCACGTTCGCCAACGCGATAGGTCCCGACGAGCGCGAGCGGCTCAAGCGCACGGTCGCGAACCTCGTGTTTCCCGGCGCGTCGGGTGACAGCCTCGAGTTGTTCGACGGCCGCGATCTGAGCGCGCAGCCGCGGGTGGCGTTCGTGGTGCACGGAGCCCAGGTGACGTCCAAGTCCGGCCCGAGCGACATCCTCACCGTACCCCTCCACAACTATGGGGCGGTCAAAGCGCTCGCCGTCGAGCTCGAGGGCCTGGGCCCGCGCAAGTTTCCCATCGACGTGGCGGCGGTCGCCGGTCCGCACGTGGAGCAAGCCGAGCTGAGACTCACGCTCCCGGCAGGGTGGCGGGCCGCACTGCCGTCCAACGTGACGGCCTCGAGCGGGTTCGGGACCTACACCGCCGAGTATGCGCAAGACGGCCAGACGCTCCGGATCGCGCGCCGCCTCGTCGGGCGCAAAGGGGTCGAGCCGCCCGACCGCATCGGGGAGCTGATCGCGTGGCTCAAAGACATGGGGAAGGACGACGTCCGCTACATCGTGCTCGAGCACCAGAAATGATCACGGCGCGCGTCCGCGCCCGCCGGCTCGTGATCGCGCTGGCACTCGTTGGGCGGGGGCTGGGAGCTCAAAACACGGCGCGACGGGTCGATCCCTGGCGCGGGTTCGCCGGACTGGAGCTCGGCCAGTCGCTCGATGACGTACTGGCACGGAACGGCCAATGCTGGCCACCCCTGAGTGGGCAGTCGTCGAGTCCCGGGTTCACGCCCGTGCGCGTCGCGGAGTTCGCCTTCGGCTTCGCCCTGCCCCATCCACATCGCGACACCGCCGCCGTGCGCGAGGCCCTCGACAACGCCACGATCTGCACCGTGAATGTGCTCGACGATCACGCCCGAGCACTCGTGCTCGGCGTGGGCCGGTCGATTGTCGCCGTGACGCTGTGGTTCAATCCGCAGATCGGGGGGGACTCCATCTCCAGCGACTCGATTCGTGCCGCGCTGCGACACACCTGGCCCGGCGGCTCGCTCTCGCCCACGCTCGATTCGTGGTACGGCACGCGCTATCGAGCCTTTTACCTCGTGCCCAGGCTCCCGGTCGGAGCCCCACCGGAGCTAGGGCGACCGCGCCTCATCCTGGTAGACATCGCGGGATGCACGGCATTCGACCGTCGCGTGCATCGCAAGCCCGGTACTGGTCAAGCCGAGCCGTGCTAACTCATTGCGGCGGTTGCTTTACGACGATCTTCCTGGTAACGCGCTGACCGTCTACCACCAGCTGATAGATATACACGCCGGAGGCCGCCGGCTTCCCGGTGTTGGCGATGAAGCCATCCCAATAGGCGCTGTAGGCGCACCCCAGCTGCGTGGGACAGGTGAGCGCGAGGCTGTCCAGCGCCTTGCCCGTGCCGCGCAGCACGGGAATCGCGACCAGCTGCGCGAGCACGTTATAAATCCGTAGCGACACGACAGGCCGGTGACCCTTGAGGAACAACGTCCCGCTCAGCTTGAACGGGATCGTGGTCACCGGATTGAAACGATTGCGCTGAAGCTCGATCGTGGGTTGGGGATCCTGTCCCGCAGCCGGCTCGACCCCCCCCTCGAACACCCACAGCCCGAGCCCCAGCATCGCCCAGGCAAACCGCCTCATCCACCGCTCCTCTAGCACACGAGATAGTGACTTCTAGACCGCTCTCCTTCTGTCGCTAGTGATGCCGCTACAGGGCGCACCGTGAAACTAGGGTCCGCCTTTCCCTGCTGTCAACCGTCCCAGAACGCGTGCGTCGCCCGTGCGGCGCGTCACCCCGCGGCGATCCGCCCACTCGAGCAGCGGGATCAGGTACTTGCGCGTGAGCCCGAGCCGGTCGCGCAACTCCGCCGGCGTCGCCGACCCGAGCTCCGTCAGCGTCGCTTCCAGGACGGCGCGGAACTCCGCGAGCGCCGCCGCCGCGGCGTAACGCTCCTGATCCATCTGCTCCAGGACGCCCTCCCGCGCCAGGTGGGCGAGCACGGCCCGCACCGGCGCGTTGGGCAGCTCCCGCTCGAGCTCGGCCACGGTCGGCACCTGCCATTTCGCCTCCGCGACGCGCTGCGCAACCTGATCGCGGGCCCCGCTCGCCCGGGCGTCGAACG
This sequence comes from Gemmatimonadota bacterium, assembly GCA_003220855.1. Lineage (GTDB taxonomy): Bacteria > Gemmatimonadota > Gemmatimonadetes > Gemmatimonadales > GWC2-71-9 > AG41. The sequence continues at coordinate 23,974 of QHTP01000170.1, read as the reverse complement.
CGGGACGCCAACCGGCGAGACGGGCTACGCTCTCGACGATCTCCAGTTTACGCCCACGCGCGCCCTGCGCCAACACGGCATCGACGACGGCGGCTGGAGGTGGAGGGCCGCCCGCGCCGACCGCCGCCCGCAGCGCCTGCAGCGACATCCCGGGATCGAGCGGATGCTCCCTGTGGTGTCGTCGCAACACCTCCGTCAGGCGTGTCGCCTCATCCGCCACCGCCGCACTCGCGACCAGCGTCTCGTCCAACACTAGGAGCCCACCTCCCACGTCCGCGATGACCTTCGTCACACGCCGCGGCGCCACGCCGAGCCGCACCGCCAGACTTTCGCTCGCCAGGCCGGCGAGCCCAGCTTCGGCCACGAGCGCGTCGAGTCGCTGCGCCGGCTTCTGATCCGGGGCGATTCGGCGCCGCCGCAGCCGGGTGCGTTGCGGCGGGAACGGGTCCAGTACGACGCCGCCCCCGATCGTGGTAACCGGGGAAAAGGAGCGCAACACGAATCGGTCCCCGCCCCGCGCCACGAGTGGGGACTCGAGCATCAGACGCGCCTGCCCCGTTTCCCCCGGCCCGATGGCTCGCGTCTGGACCACGCGGGCGAGGATCTCCGCGGTCCCCAAATGGACCCGGACTCGCGTGCGCGAGGCGAGCGGCTTGCGCGCCCCGGGGAGCAGCTCGACCGCGGCGTCGAGCATGCGCGTAGCGTGCCAGCCCGGGCCGGTCACGGCGACGGCCCCGCGGGCCAGCTCGCTCTTGTCCACGCCCACGAGCGCCAACGCCGTGCGTCGTCCCGGCACGGCCCGAGCTGCGGCGTCCCCGTGCACCTCGATGGAGCGCACGCGGGCCTCGCGGCCGAGTGGGAGTAGGCGCACCGAGTCACCGACGGCGATGCTGCCGCTCCACGTCGACCCGGTCACGACGGTGCCCGCGCCCGCCACGGCGAACACACGGTCGATGGGCAGGCGGAACAGGTCGTCCGCGGGCCGCTCGACCAGGTCAGCGGCGATCCGGCCCAGCGCGCTGCGCAGCTCGTCCAGTCCCTGGCCGGTCAGGGCGGACACGGGCAGGGCGCGCTCCCAGCGGACCCGGCTGGACGCCAGCCGGGTCGCGAGCTCGCTCTGCACCAGCTCCAGCCATTCGGGATCCACCAGGTCGCGCTTGGTGATGACGGGGATGCCTCGACGCACGCCGAGCAGCTCGACGATGGCGAGGTGCTCCTCGGTTTGGGGCATGATCCCCTCGTCCGCGGCGATGACGAGCAGGGCGACGTCGATACCGGTGGCGCCGGCCAGCATGTTGCGGACGAACCCCTCATGTCCGGGAACGTCCACCACGCTGGCGTGGACGTCGTTTGCGAGCGGCAGCGGCGCGAACCCCAAGTCGATCGTGATGCCGCGGCGCTTCTCCTCCTCCCAGCGGTCGGTGTCGACCCCGGTGAGGGCTTTCACCAGGGCGGTCTTGCCGTGGTCGATGTGGCCCGCGGTGCCGATTACGAAGCGGCGGAGGGAATCGGAGTTGGAGTGGGGGGTACCCACGCGCGACGCTCCCAGAAGTCCAGGGCCGAAAGGGGGCCCGCCTCGCCCAGGTGGTAGCGGACGAAGCGGGCGACGAGGCGGCGGTGAGCGGCCGCGTGCGGGGGGTCGAGCGGCGGCAGATCTGCCCGCGGGTCGTTCAGGGCGACGAGATCAGCGTACGCGCGGGGCGGCAGGCGGCTGGGTGGCTGCGCCGCGGCCGGTCCGCAACGCCGGCACAGGGCCCCGCCGTCCGCCACGCTGAAGAGCACGGGCTCGTCCGCCGCCGGGTCGATCGCCGAGCCGTCGCGCGCACACTGCGCGAGCGACGGCTCGAAGCCGAGCACGGCGAGCAGGCACCACAGCGCCCGCACGCCGGCGGCATCGACCTGCCCCGGGGCCGCCAGCTCGAGCGCGTCGAGCGCGCCGGTGAGCGTGTCGTAGGCGACGGGCAACGGCGCCGGGGGCGCCATCTTGAACATGATCTCCGTGAGCGCCGTGGCACCGGCGAACCGGCCCACATCCGCCGCCAGGTCGCGCCGCAGGTTGACCAGATCGAACGCCCCGAGCGTATGGAGCTCGCGGGTCTCGCGGAAGTAGAGCTGGGCCATCCCCTCGCTCAACAGCTCGAGCCCCGCCCCGAAGCGGCTCTTGGGACGGAGCGCGCCCTTCGCGATCGCACTCTGCACGCCCAGGTCGCGGGTCGCGAGGCGCACCACCTTGGACGTCTCGCTGTAGCGGTACGTCTGGAGCACGACGGCGGGGGTGGTGACGAGCGCCATGGCTACTGCGTCGCCGCTACCGCGGCCGTCGTCGGACACACGCCCACGGTCACCGTGTGCACCTCGCGATAGTCGGGCGGGGCGGTGAGGACATGGACGGTCCCGCCCGCGGCGCAGGCGCCCGGGTCGACGGCGTACACCCGGCGGTGGAGATCGATGGCGAGACCCGTCACGCCGTGGCCGCCCGGCTTGATGCCGTTCCCCGGGCCTCGCGTGACGACGCGAATGGACGTGTTCACCTCCAGGATTCCCTCGAGCGCCGAAGCGATGAGCAGTCGGCCACCCGTCGGATGGAACGCCGCGGCGCCGGGCGACTCGCCCAGCCCGTTCAGAACCGCGACCTCGGCCCGGGCCTCTGGGTCGACGATCGAGAGCTTGCCGTCCGCGGCACCGGCGTGCCCGACCGCGACCACGTAGAGCAAGCTGTCGTCCCCCACGACGGCAAATCGCGCGTTCACGCCGGTGAGTGGAATGGAATCCGTGGTGGGAGGCGTCGTGCAGCAGTCGAACGACGTCAGCCAGCTGGGGCCCGCGGGCGTCGCGCCCGAGAGATTGCTGTTGACGACGAATACGCGCGTGCCGACGATGGCCGCGGCCTGCGGAGAGACTCCGACCGCCACGCTCCGGGTGGTGCCGCTCAAGTAGTTGAGACGCGTCACGGAGTTGAGACCGGGATTCGCGATCCACGCGATGGAGTCGTCCTGGATGGCAGCGCCCGTCGCCCCCGACCCCGGGGCCAGCGGCAGCACATAGTCCGGTCGCACACACAGGGCCAGGGCGTCCGGGGGGCAGGTGAAGAACAGGCTGACGCCGACGGCGTCCGCGGCCCCGAGCGGGACGACGAACACGTGTCCCCGACCGTCGATCGTGCGTGGGCTCGCGCTCCCGCTCTGCCAGTCACGCGTGGACACGGTGAAGTCGGTGGCCGCGATGACCGACAGGGTCCGATCCGAGGCATTCACGACCCCGATCACCTGTCCCGCGGAGCTGGTCTGCTCCAGCGCGTCACTGCACGCGGTGGCGAGCGCGAGGGCGAGCAGGGCGAGTCGTCTCATCGAGCAGCGGTCTCCACAAGATCACAATATACGAAGCGCCGGTCGCGCAGCACGACGGCGCCCCGCTCGTGCCGCACGGCCTGCCGGAACTCCGGGCCCGCATACACGAACGTGTGGAACTCGCCGTTTTCGCCACAGGGGTCCACGCGGGGCGGCAGGTCCCGCAGCAGCTCGGCGTCGAACTCGCGGCCCGAGAACTCGGCGGCCAGCTGATGCGCGTCCACGCACACGAGCACGGCCCGGTATCCCAGCCGGACGAAGTCGTGCGCCAGGGGGCGGGACACGTCAGTGCGCTAGCGAGCGGGGCCGGGCGACGATCACGGCGTACCGAACCGCAGCTCGCCGCCGAGGAACACGTTGCGCCGCCGCGCCGGGAAGTTCTTGATCTCTTGATAGGCGTGATCGAGCAGGTTCTCGACCCGGAGGGTCAGGGTCAGGCCCGGCGCCGCGCCTTCGGGCAAACGGACATCGGAATGCGCGGCGACGTCGATACGCGTGTACGGCGGCAGGGTGGCCCGGGTGAACGTCGCAAAATCAAGGTCTTCTCGTTCGCCCGTGTACAACGCCGTCAGAGAGACGCCGCTCCGCATGGGCAGCCGGCAGGCCGTTGCCAGACTGCCGGAATGCTCGGGCCGTCGGATGAGCGGCTCGCCCGGCACGAACAACGCGGTGGGCCCCGTCCCCGTACCCGCCTGCGTGACGGCAGTGTGAAGGAACGTGTACCCCAGGGCGATTTGTACGCTGCCTCCGATCTCGGCCGTGCCGGTCACCTCGACGCCCCGCGCCAGGCTTCCGGGCACGTTGAAGTAGTTGACAGCGGTGTCGGCGCCGTTGTAATCGATCAGGTCGCGAAAGTGCTGATCGAAATAGGTCGCCCGCGTCGTCACCGTCCCACCATCGAAGGTGCGCTCGAGTCCCGCTTCCCAGCTGACGGCATGTTCAGGTCGGAGATCGGGATTGCCGTGCACGAAGCCCGTCGCAAAGTTCTGATAAAACGTCGGCTCTTTGAAGGCGGTCCCAAGAGAAGCAATCACCCGAGTTCGGGCATCCAGCCGAAGCGACGCGCCCGCGCGGTACGTCGCGTAGCGGCCGAACCGCTCGTTGTCATCGAGGCGGACCCCGAGCGTCGCGTTCAGGCGGCGCTCCGGTGCGGTCACCAGCTGCCCATACAGCGCGCCGTCGTTGCGGGAACGGGCCGCGTCCAGCGTGGTGCCCTCCATCTCTTCGCGATCGAACGCCGCGCCGAGTGTCACGACACCCCGCCCCATGACCCGGATGTTCGTCCGGCCATCGAGGCCTGCCCGGGTGACCCAGTCGGAGCTCGAGTACGGAAACGTGGTGGTGTCGCTGGGGCCATTCGGGGCAATGGCGTATTGGTAGTTGCTGCGCTGCCACGTGGCGGTCATACGACCCTCCACGCGATCGGACAGGGCACGCCCTAGATCGATGCCGACGGACGGACCCCGCTCGAGCTGATGCTGGTTGTTGCTGACCGTGTCGCCGGCCCCGTCCGTCGGGAAATGGTACATGGCGTCGCCGTACCGGAACGACAGCGTCGCATCCGTGCGCTCATCCGGGCGGAATCGAGTGCGGCCGGTCAGAACCCGATCCCGGTAGTGATTGTTGAACGGATACACGCCGTCGCTCGAAAAACTCGAGACGGCGAGGCTATAGGCCGCGCGCTCCGTTCCCCCACCCACCCATCCGCTGACCCCGCTGCTGCCGTAGGTTCCGCCTTCCAGACCGACCAGTCCGTGAGTGGCCCCACGGCCGACGCGGGTGAAGATCTGCACCACGCCCGTCACGGCGTCCGAGCCGTACAGCGTGCTGACCGGCCCACGTACGATTTCGATGCGCTCGATGTTGTCGGTGGTGAGATTTGCGAAGTCGTACGCGCCGCCAGGCCCGCTCGGGCCGGTTTGCGGCACTCCGTCGATCAGAACTTTCACATGGTCCGACTCGCCCCCACGGACGAACAACGACGTGACGCTGCCGTACGAATCCGTGGCCACGACATTGGCGCCGGGGACGGTGCGCAGCGCCTCGGCCACCGTGCGGATTCCTTGGTCGCGCAGGGCGTCTCCGCTGAGCACGGTGATCGCATGGGGCACCGCGTCCAGGGGGATCGGAACGCGGGTTGCCGTCACCACGACCGGTTTCAGCACCGTGGTGTCGTGCGGCTGCTGCCCCATTAGAGCGAAGGGCGAGGCCACGAGCAATAAGGCGCAAGGCATGACTCTCATGAGTGTTCCTCCTGCTTGCGGAGCGGAATCATCTGCGGCCGGCCGTCGAACGAGGCGATCGACACCGGCCACGCGAACACGCGCTCGACCGTCTCGCGGGTGAGGACGTCGGCGGGCGCGCCGTCGCCCGCAGTCCGCCCATCGGCGAGCAACAGCACGCGATCGGCGAAGCGCGCGGCGAGGTTCACATGATGGGTGATGAGCACAACGGCGAGCCCGTCCTGGTCGGCCAGCGCCCGCACGAGCTCGAACAGCTCCATCTCGTGGCGCACGTCGAGGCTGGCGGTGGGCTCGTCCAGCACCAGGAGCTTGGGTTCCTGCGCGAGCGCGCGGGCGAGCCGCACGCGCTGGTACTCCCCTCCCGAGAGGGTCCAGATCCATCGCGTCGCGAGGGACGACACGTCGCACCGGGCGAGCGCGCGGTCGACGGCGGCCTGATCCTCCGGCCGCTCCGCCCCCCACACGGAGAGATACGGGTAGCGACCGAGCAGCACGGTCTCTCGCACGCGTTGGGGGAACAGGTGGTCCTCCCGCTGCGGCACGACGCCCACGATGCGGGCCAGGTCTCGGCGCGACCAGGCGGCCGCGGGCTGCCCGAGGATCGCCGCACTCCCTGTCGCGGGCCGCGCCAGGCCGAGTGCCACGCGGAGGAGGGTCGTTTTGCCGCTTCCGTTCGGGCCGAGCACTGCGTGCACCTCGCCGGCGCGGGCCACGAGGCTCACGCCCGCCAGCGCATCGCGAGCCGTTTCCGGATAGCGATAGGAAACGGCGCGCACGTCGAGAATCAGCTCGCGGTCCATCGGCGCAACAGCAGGACGAAGACGGGGACGCCGATCAGCGCGGTCACGATCCCGACCGGCAACTCTCGCGGCGCGACGGCGACGCGAGCCACGGTGTCCGATAGCGCGAGGAGCGCCCCGCCGCCCAAGAACGCCGCCGGGAGCAGCGGCCGGTGCCGGTGACCCCACAACAGACGCATGGCGTGCGGGACGACGAGGCCGACGAACCCGATCACCCCGGAAACCGCGACCGCAGCCGCGGTGAGGAGCGAGGCGGCCAGGTAGACCCGGCGCTTGACCGCCTCCACATCGGCCCCCAGGTGACGGGCGGGCTCTTCGCCGAGCGCGAGCAGGTCGAGCGGCCGTGCGGCCGCGAGCAGCACCGCGACCGGCAGCGGGGCGTACACGCACAGCAGCAACACACTGTCCCACGAAGCGCCCGACAGCCCTCCCCAGAGCCAGAGAAAGGCGTTGCGGAGCTCCGCCGCGCCGGACAAGGAGACGAGCGCCGTCGTGACGGCCGCGGTGAACGCGCCGACGGCGACGCCGGCCAGGATGAGGATCCGAGGGTCGAGCTCGGCCCCGCCAACGAGGCCGAGGCGGTACACCAGTGCCATGGCGCCGAGTGCGCCCGCGAACGCGGCGAGCGGTAGCGCCCAGGGACTGTTCAAGTGCAAGGCGATGGCCAGTACCGCCCCGAGCCCGGCACCGCCGGACAGGCCCAGGAGTGAGGGATCCGCCAGGGGATTGCGGACCAACGCCTGGAGGCCGGCTCCCGCGAGTGCGAGCGACCCACCCACCAGAAACGCCAGCAGCGCGCGCGGGAGTCGCAACGAGCGCACTATGTCAGAGGTCGTGAGATCGGCCAGGGAGACGTGCGCTGGCCCGAGCACCACTGCGAGCGCCAAGGCCAGAACGACGACCACCATGAGTCCCAGCCACCTCATGGCATCGCCTCCTCGAGGCGGCGTCGAAACTCCGCCACCGCCTCGGCGGCCCGCGGGCCCGGACGGGCGAACAGCGACCCGCTGAGATAGACGATGCGGGCCTGGCGCACCGCGCGGACCGCTCGCCACTCGGGACGCCGGAGGAAGCCCGGGGGCTCCGCTGTCGCACTGTCGCGCAGCAGGACAAGCAGATCGGGGTCGCGGGAGACAATCGTCTCGAGCCCGACCGTGGCCGATGCGGCGGCGATGTCGTGGAACACGTTCGCGGCGCCGACGAGCCCCGCGAGCTCGTCGAGGTAGCTCCCCCCACCGATCACCACGGGTGGGTTGTCCCAGACGACGAAGGCCACACGCGTGCGAGGACGCCGGGCGGGGGGCACGCGCGAGCCAGCGACGAGCCGATGCCGAGCCGCGCGAGCTGGGCCGCCGCGGTCTCATTGAGTGCCGAGCGGTACAGCACGACGAGATCGGGGTGGCGGGCGGCGACGGCTTCGATGTTGGGGTTGAGACCGTCACCGACGCTCGGGATTCGACGCGCGGCGGGGGGATAGTCGCACCAGGTGGTGCGACCGACGAGCCGGTCGCCCGCGCCGAGCGCGAACAACAGCTCGGTGACTGCGGGGGAAAGCGAGACGATGCGGGTGGGCGGCTGCGCCAGGGCCACCGTCCGGCCCGCATCATCGACGACCGAGATGCGCCCCGGGGCAGGTGCGTGCCGGCTTTCCCTTCCGCACGCCGCGACGGCGAACAGTAGGGAGCCCGCGAGGTGGGTGCGATGTGCCCAGCGGCGCATAGCGAAAAAACCCACCCCCGACGGAGCGGAGATGGGCTAGCGACTGCGCCTCTGGTGCGCAGCGCCACCATCCCTCCCGCGAGGGATCTGCAGGTGGCGCGAACGAAGACGTCTCCTGGCTCCGGGCGAGCGGCCCGCCTTCCCGGGTGATGCACCCAGTGGCGTCGAGCCGCTACAGCTGCCCGTCACAGTGGCGGGGCCGCGCCGGATTTGCACCGGCTTCCGTAGATCCCCGTTCGCTTGTAACGACGCTGCTAGTCTATCGCGGTTTCCGTCGCAGCGCAACCACGAACCCGACCGCGAGCGCGAGCGCCGCGAGGCCGACGACGAACGGCACCAGCGCTTCCGGCGCGAGCGGCCGATCGCTGAAGGCAATCGCGAGCTGCGCGCCCGCGCCGAGCGCCGGCGTGCGGTAGCGCGCGAAGCGGCGCCCTTCGATGCGCTCGACGCCGAGGGAGTCGAGCCGCGCCGCACGCACCACCGCGGCGGTGTCTTCGAGCAGCAGGTCGACCTCTGCGGTCGGCTGGTCGATCGGAAGGTCCACCCGGCGCGCGGTCGCGGGAAGGACGTACGCATAACTCAGCTGCTTGCGCTCGCCGGGCGGGATAGGGCCGAACACGGCGACCGAGTCGCCCCGCAGGGTCACGGCGCGTGCCGAGAGATCGCCCTGGCCGACCTGGAACTGGATCGCCGCCGCGGGAATGGCGCCGGCCCAGGTGGGACGGAGCGTGTCGGCGGCGACGCGGGTCGCCGGGCCCGGGTTCTCGAGCTCCAGGAGCTCGAGCACATCCCGACTGCCATCGCGCTTGAGCTTCGCCACGGTCATGAGGCGGCGGGCGACCCGCACCGCCGGACCCGCGGAGCTGGTGTCGTAGACGTACAGGGCGCGGAGCGGCACCGACGTCGACCGACTCGGCACGACGGGCTCCGAGAAGTACGCGATACCGGCGTGCCAACTGCTCACGACGTACATCGCGGTCGAGTCGGGACGGCGGATCGTCAGGGTGTAGCGACCCTGGGCGTCGGTGCTGGTGGAATCGATCGGCCGCCCGTCGCCGCCCATCGAGACCTGGTGCAGGACCACGCGGGTGCGCGCGAGCGGCCGTCCCGCGGGCCCGTACAGGACCCGCCCCGAGACGACGACTCCTTGTGCCGCGAGACCCGTCGCTCCCCCCACGCCCATCAGCGCGAGGAGCGCCAGGCTAGGGAGTGAACTTGCCGAAATCTTCAGGATCGAGGTTCTGGAGGTAGTTCTTCAGGGCGTCGGGGTCGAGCGGCCCAGAGCCGGACTCGCCGCCGGGCTCGCCCGTCTCGACCGACGTGAGCGCCAGCAGGCCCTCGCTGGTGAATATCGGCGCCTTGAGCCGCAGGGCGACGGCGATCGAGTCCGACGGCCGGGCGTCGATCTGGATCACCGCGTCGCCGCGGTAGATGTGCAGCTCGGCGTAGTAGGTGTTCTCCTTGACCTGGGTGATGATCACCTTGCGCAGTTCCGCACCCAGGCCCAGGATCACCTGCTTCAGCAGGTCGTGGGTGAGCGGCCGGGCGAACTTCACGCCCGCCAGCTCCATCGCGATGGCGCTCGCCTCGGCAGGCCCGATCCAAATCGGAAGGACTCGCTCCCCCTCCTGCTCCTGGAGAATGACGACGGGAGTGTTGGTCGTGCGATCGAGCCCCAGGTGAGCGACCCGAACCTGGATGACGTTATTCGCGCTCAGGTCCCCATCTCCCACGATGCGAGATACTTCTGCTGCTCGGGCGTGAGGGTGTCGATGGCGACCCCCATGGCCGCGAGCTTCAACCGGGCGATTTCGGCGTCGAGCTCACGCGGGATGCGGTGCACGTCCTTGCCGAGGTCGCTGGCGTGCCGCACCACGTGCTCCGCCGCCAGCGCCTGGTTCGCGAACGACATGTCCATCACGCTCGCCGGGTGTCCTTCGGCAGCCGCCAGGTTGATGAGGCGGCCGTCCGCCAGCACGAACAGGCGCTTGCCGTCCAGCCGCCACTCATCCACGAACTCGCGCACGGGCGTGGGGCCCTGCGCCGCGCGCTTCAGGCCGTCGAGATCGATCTCGACGTTGAAGTGGCCCGAGTTCGCGAGAATCGCCCCGTCTTTCATGGCGCGCATGTGCTCCACGCGGATCACGTGCACGTTGCCGGTCAACGTGACGAACACGTCCCCCACCCGCGCGGCTTCCGCCATCGGCACGACCCGATACCCCTCCATCTGGGCTTCGAGCGCCTTGAGCGGGTCGATCTCGGTCACGAGGACGTTCGCCCCCGCCCCGCGCGCTCGCAGCGCGAACCCCCGCCCGCACCAGCCATACCCCGCCACCACGATCGTGCTCCCCGCGACCAGCACATTGGTGGCCCGCAGGATGCCGTCGAGCGTCGATTGGCCTGTACCGTAGCGATTGTCGAACAGATGTTTGGTGTCGGAGTCGTTCACCGCGATCACCGGGAACTGCAGCACGCCATCGCGCGCCATCGCCTTGAGGCGAATGACGCCGGTGGTAGTCTCTTCGGTCGATCCCGCCACGCCGCCGACCAGCGCGCGACGCTCGGCCCCGGACAGACCCTCGACCCACTGGCGCACCGGCGGCGCCAGGTCGTCCAACCGGTTCAGCGCGATCATGTGGAGCGCGCCCACGAGATCGGCGCCGTCGTCCATGGTCACGTCGGGCCGATGCGCGAGGGCCGCCCGAATGTGCTCGTAATAGGTGGCGTGATCTTCGCCCTTGATCGCGAACACCTTGATGCCGTGATCCTTCACCAGGTGGGCCGCGACGTCGTCTTGCGTCGAAAGCGGATTCGACCCGCATAGCGCCACGTCCGCGCCGCCCGCCTGGAGCGTGACGGCGAGGTTCGCCGTCTCGGTCGTGACGTGCAGGCAGGCGGACAGGCGACGCCCAGCGAGTGGCCGTTCGCGGGAAAAGCGTTCTCGGATGAGGCGCAGGACCGGCATCGATCGCTCCGCCCACTCGGTACGGCGCCGCCCCTCGGCCGCGAGTTTCGGGTCCTTGATGTCGGAAGTCGCGCTCGCAGCCGTGGTCGTCATGCGGTCACTTTCTTGGTGTAGTGCTTGGAACGTTGGGCGGCGAGCCGCAAATCCTCGACACGGTTCGCGTGCTCCCAGGTGAACAGCTCGACTTCGCGGTCCACGTCCTTGTCCACGTAACGGCGCCGCTCCGAGACACGGCCGAAATGGCCGTACGCGGCCGTGGCGCGATAGATCGGGTGGCGCAGGTTCAGCGCCTTGATGAGACTGAGCGGCGTCAGGTCGAAGACCTCGCGCACCGCGTCCTCGATCGCCTCGTCGGGCACGACACCGGTGCGGAACGTGTCGATCATGACGGAGACCGGCTGGGCGACTCCGATGGCGTACGCCACCTGTGCTTCGCAGCGCTGCGCCAGCTTGGCCGCGACGACGTTCTTCGCCACCCACCGCATCGCGTAGGCGGCCGAGCGGTCGACCTTGGAGGGATCCTTGCCGCTGAACGCCCCGCCACCGTGGCGGGCCATGCCGCCGTAGGTGTCGACGATGATCTTGCGGCCCGTGAGTCCGGCGTCTCCCTGGGGACCTCCCACCACGAAGCGGCCGGTTGGGTTCACGAGGATGTCGGGCTCGCGCACCTCGAATCCCGCGTCGGCCAGTACCGGCCGCACCACCAGCGCGATTACCCCCTCGCGCAGCTCGCTGTTATCAATCTTGTCGGAGTGTTGCGTCGAGACCACAACTTTGCTGATGCCCACCGGGCGGGCGCCCTCGTACACCACGCTCACCTGCGTCTTGCCGTCGGGCCGGAGCCACGGGAGATCGCCCGCCTTGCGCACCGTCGCGAGCCGCTCGGCCAGGCGGTGCGCCAGCACGATCGGCAGCGGCATCAGCGAGGGCGTCTCGTCCGAAGCGTAGCCGAACATCATGCCCTGATCGCCCGCGCCGCCCCGGTCCACGCCCAGGGCGATGTCCCCGGATTGGCGGTCGATGGCGGTGAGGATGGCGCAGGTTTGGGCGTCGAAGCCGAAGCTCGCGTCGGTGTAGCCGATCGAGCTGATCGTCCCCCGCACGATGTCGGGGATGTGGACGTAGGTGGACGTGGTGATCTCGCCCGCGACCACGGCCATGCCCGTCGTGACGAGCGTCTCGCAGGCGACGCGGGCGGCCGGGTCCTTCGCGATGATGGCATCCAGCACGGCGTCCGAGATCTGATCGGCGATCTTGTCGGGATGGCCTTCCGTCACCGACTCGGAGGTGAAGACGTGGCGCTGCGCGGGCATGTGTCGATCCGATAGGGGTTTAGACGTTCAAGCTAGCGGCACGCCGCCCGCCCGGCAACCGGGCATCGGGGTCGAGCAGCTTCAGGTCCACCGCTTCGGCGAGCGCCAACCGTAGCAAGTCCAGTACCGCGTCGGCGCTGCGGGCAGCGAGCGCCTGCTCGGCGGCGAGTCGCGCGCGCGCCACGCTCACCTGCCGCACCATCCACTTGACGATCGTCAATTTCGGCGGCGCGACGGAGAGCGTGTCGTAGCCGGGCATCGGCCACCATCTTGAGCAGTCGTACCACGCTCGGGTCGTGGGGGTTGAAGCGGTCGGCGAGCCGGGCATTACCGCGGTCCACGACGAGCGTGTACTGAGTGAGATCGTTGGTGCCGACGCTCAGAAAGTCCGACGCCTCGGCGAGTCGGTCGGCGATGACCGCGGCGGCCGGCGTCTCGACCATCACCCCGACGGGGAGCGACGCCGCCGCCTGCACTCCCTCGCGCGCGAGCCGCGCCGCTTCCTCGGCGACGATCGCGCGGGTGCGCTCGACCTCGTCCAGCCGCGTCACCAGCGGGATCATCAATTGGATATCGGCGTGGGCCGCGGCCCGCAGGGCGGCCCGGATCTGCGTATGAAAAATCTCCGGACGGTCGAGACACACGCGGATCGCCCGCCAGCCGAGCTGCGGGTTGGCCTCGGCCTGCACGCGGAACGGGCCGGGGAGCTTGTCGCCCCCCAGGTCGTACGTGCGCACGACCACGGGATGTCCCCGGAACGCCTCGCCGACCCTGCGGAAGTAGGCGGTCTGTTCGTCTTCGGTCGGGAGTGTCGTGTGGCTCGTGATCAGGAACTCGGTGCGCAACAGCCCGACGCCCTCGGCGCGATGCTGCTGCGCGGCCTTGATCTCGTCGGGGAGGTCCACGTTGCCCCGGAGCACGATACGCGCGCCGTCGGTCGTGACCGCGGGCTGCGACGCGACCTCGTCGAGCTGGCTCGCCAGCTCCCGCCGGCGCAGCTCGCGCTCCCGGGCCTCGGCGATCTCGGCGGGTGTGGGATCGAGCAGCACGGTGCCGCGCGTCCCATCCATCACGAGCACCGTGCCCGGCGCGATCCGCTCCATGGCACCCGTGACGCCGAACACCGCGGGGATGCCGATGGAATGCGCCAGGATCGCCGCGTGCGAGGTGCGGGTGCCTTCCTCGCTCACGAGCCCGACCACGTGCTCGCGGTCGAGCTGGACGGTGAGGCCCGGTCCGAGCTCGCGCGCCACCACGACCGAGGGATCGGTGATCCCCTCCCACAGCTCGTCCGAGCCCCGATGCATCAGATGCTCGAGCACCCGGATCGTCACACCCGAGAAGTCAGCGAGCCGGTCTTTCAGGCGCGGGTTGCCGGTGGCGGTCCACAGGTCGCGCACCTCGAGTGCCTTGAACTCGAACGCCTTTTCGGCGGTGAGGTGGTTCTCGCGGATCAGATCCGCGACCCCGGAGAGGAAGTCCTTGTCCTCGAGCATCAGCAGCTGCGCGTCGAAGATGCGCGCCTCGTCCGCGCCGGCGCGGTCCTCGGCCTTGGTCTTCAGGTCCAGCAGGTAGCGCTTCACGTCTCGTACCGCGGCGCGCAACCGCCGTATTTCCTTCTCCACCCGCGCGCGCGGCACCACGCGGTGTGGCACCTCGGGCATGGTCCAGCGGACCACGACCGCGGGCCCGATGGCGATCCCGGCGGACACCCCGATGCCCTTGAGCAGACGGTCGCTCACAACCGCTCCTCGTCTTCCCGCTCTTCGGCTTCGCGCATCTCCGCTTCCCGCACCTCCGCCGTCAGATGCATCTCGTGGAACCCGTCGGCCACGAGGGCGAGCAATGCCTGCATCGCCTGCTCCGCATCGTCGCCGTCGGTCCTGATGATCAGCGAGGATCCGCACTCCGCCGCCAGCATCATTACGCCCATGATGCTCTTCCCGTTCACGGTAAGCTCGTCTTTCTTGACCTCGACCGCGGACTGGAAGCGCCCGGCGAGCTTGACGAACTCCGCCGCCGGTCGCGCGTGCATGCCGAGCGGATTCACGATCTTCGCCTCGCGCTCGATCACAGCCATAGCCACCCCGCAAAGGTCGCGAGGGCGAGCAGCGCCAGACCGAGCCGCACCCCGGTGAGCCGGGCGCGGAACGACCACAGGAGCGCGAAACCGCCCGCCGCCACGGCGGCGAGCGCCACGCGCGACCAGCCCAGGAATCCGCCGCCCAGGTACCGCGCCACGAGCGGCAGGGCCACACCCACCACGAACGCCATGGCCCGCCCCGAGACCGCCGTTGCCCGTTGCAGCAGCGGCTGGCGCAGCGCCACGGCGACGCGCACGCCGTGCGCCCACCCCGCCCGCAGCGCCCACCAGCGCAGCGCCACATGACCGGCGTTGAAGAGCACCAGGAAGCCGAGGATGGCCTTGAGGCCGAGCCCGAGCGCCACGCCGATGAGCGCCAGCCCCGAGGTGAGTGGCAGCCAGCCCGCCCACACCAGGCGGTCGCCGAGCGAGCCCAGGGGACCGCACAACGCGGTGCGCAACCGCTCGACCTGCTCGGGCGGCACGCCGTCGTGCTCCGCCCGCGCCGCGGCGCCCACCGCGAGGCCGCACAGATACGGATGCGCGTTGAAGAAGTGCGCCCCCCGCACCACGGCCGCCCGGTAGGCCGCGCCGTTGCCCGCCACCCGCAGGTCGCGCAGCAGCGGCTCCTCGGCCACCCCCATGCCGACCCCCTGCATGCGCTCATAGTTCCACGAACCCTGCACCGTGAACAGCCGGAGCAGGCTGCGGCCGAAGGCCGGGCGGGCGCGCGGCGCCGTGCTCACCGGAGCCACGCCACCGCGACGCCGCTCACCACGCCCGCGGCGAACCACCGCAGGTCCGGCCCCCGGCCCACCAGCCGCAGCGTGCCGACCGTCCCCACGGCGAGGGCGGAGCCGACCGCGGCGACATCGAGCAGGATCACGCCCCGCACGCTGATCGTGCCGGCCAGATAGGTGCGGGCGAGCAGCGCCAGGCCCAGGCCGAGCGCGGTCACCACGGCCGCGCGCGCGGCGTCGCGCAAGATCGCCGCGGCGTGCAGGCGCACCAGCACGCGGGCGTCACCCGCCTCCAGGGGGGCCGTCGCGCGCCGCACGGCCCGGGTGTTGAGCCGGCGAACCACGTGCAGGCTCACGCCGCCGGCCATCCCAGTGATCAGTCCCACCAGGGCGCCGAGCCCGAGGCCGAGCGTCCCGGCCGCGGCGTGCGCCGCACTCACGGCGGCGACCGTCGCCGGCCCGTATTCCGGATAGCGGACGGCGCCCACGGGCATCACCTCGTACTGAAACAGCTCGAACAGCACGCCCAGCGTCAGACCGGTCCACACGTCGCCCAGCATCGCGCCGGCGATCGGTCCGGCCACGAGCGGCCGCGCGATCATCATTTGGGGCACGCTCACCAGGTCGAGCCCGACGAGGGTACCCCAGGCGAGCAGCCCCAACAGGATTTTCAGGCTCACGTGAAATCCTCCAAGGGCACCGGCGGGGCCGTGGGGACGTCCTGCGCCGTCACCTCGATCCCGCGCGCGGCGAGCGCCTTGAGCTGCGCCGCCTCGACGTCGCTCAGGTAGACGTAGCGCAGCCGTGGCGCACGCCCCGGGCGGTGGTGCAAGCCCCCGAGGTTGATGCGCGGCACGCGCTGGCTGTCGCCCGCGAGGGTCGCGAGCGTGTCGATGTCACCGGTGACGAGCAAGCCGACGCGCGGGTCGCGTTTCCAGTCAGGCAGGCACGCCAGCGCTTCCGCCGTCGAGGCGAACACCACGTCGATGCCGGCGGGCACGCCCATCCGGTAGAGCTCCTGCTCCCAGGTGCTCGCGCGCACCGCGTCGTCCACCAACACGATGAATCCCACGTTGAGTGGTTTCCCCCATCCGACCACGACCTGGCCGTGGATCAGCCGGTCGTCGATGCGGTACAGCGCGATGCTCATGCGGCCGGCGTGCGGATCGCGCGGCTACCGGCTTCGGCCGCACGCCGGGCCGCGTCCGCCGGCAGGAGATCGCGATGGAACACGAAGTCGAGCAGCATCGCCAGGTTCACGCCCGTCACGACCGCCATGTCGGTCTTGCCGCGCGCCAGCCGCACCGAGCTCGTGAGGCACGAGCCGCCCGGCAGGTCCACGAACAGGACGGCGGGCTTGCCCCCGATCGCCTGCGTGAGGCGCTCGGCGAGCGCTCCGGTGTCGCACCCGTCGTTCGACACGGGAACGAGCGCGTCGTTCACGCCGGTGATCGCGGCGACGGCGGCGAGCAGCGCCTGGGCGACGGCCGCGTGCGACACGATCACACCGCGCAATGGCTCACTCATTGTCCTCCTCGAGATACTCCTGCAGCTGGCGCCGCTCCGCGAGACGCTTGAGCAGCCGGTCGTTGAACGCGCGGGCCGAGTCCACGCCGCTGTACCGGAGCAGATGGTTCATCGCCACGACCTCGCAGATGACGGTCAGATTCTTGCCGGGGTTGAGCGGCACCGTGACCATCGGGAGGGTCACATCGAGCACCCGCGTCGTCTGGCCGTCGATCCCGGTGCGGTCGTACTCGCGGCCGGCGTCCCACGCGTCGAGCTGCACTACCACCTCGATGCGCTTCTGCTGCCGCACCGCCCGCACGCCGAACAGGGCACGGATGTCGATGAGCCCGACACCGCGGATCTCCATGTAATGCTGCGCCAGCTCGTGGCCGCGGCCGATCAGGACGTCGTTGCCGCGGCGCGTGATGTGGACGACGTCGTCCGCGACCAGGCGGTGGCCGCGCTCCACCAGGTCGAGGACGCATTCGCTCTTCCCGATCCCCGACTTGCCGAGGAACAGCAGGCCCACCCCGAACACGTCGGCGAGCGAGGCGTGCACGCTCGTGTTCGGCGCGAACACGTCATCCAGAAATGGCTTGAGCCGGCGGTAGAACTCCGCGGTCTTGAGCCGCGTGCGGATCACGGCGATCCCCTTGGCGCGGGCCAGCTCCACCAGGTCGGCCGGCGGCTCCTGGCCCTTGGAGATCACCACGCACGGCAGATCGAACGAGAACAGCGTCTCGAGCGCGCGGCGGCGCGCGGCGGCATCGAGTGAAGCGAGGTAGGTGACTTCGGTCTCGCCGAGGATGTGCAAGCGGTGCGCCGCGAACCGCTTGGTGTAGCCGGCCAATACCAGGCCAGGGCTCGACGCTTCCGCCGTCGGGATCTCGCGGTCCAGCCCGATGTCTCCCGTGAGCGCCTCGAGCTGCAGGGGATCGCCCTTCTGCTCGAGCAGGTCGCGCACCTTGGGCGCGTTCATGACGGGCGGCGTCGCTTGGGGGACTTGTCGAGCTGGCGGCGCACCCTGGCCACCGCGAGGTTGAGGGCGCTGCTCTGGTCGGTCGCGCGGGCGGTGCCGACGTGCAGTGCCCCACGGGCGGCGTGCAGCCGAACCTCCACGGTCGGCCGCCCGTGGTCGGCGTCGAACACCACGCGCGCATCGTGCGGCCGCGGCGCCACGCGCGCGAGACGCGCCAGCAGCGTGCGCGCCCGCGCGCGCAGCTCCGGCGCGAGCTCGCAGTGGCGTGCCGTGATGGTGATCCGCATGGTCAGCCTCCCTGCGCGATGACGCGGTGGAGATGCGCTTCCGTCGCCCGGGCGGCGCGCTCCCACGACAGGCGCTCCGCGAAGCCGCGCCCCGCCCTGCCGAGCCGCGCCATCAGCCCCGGATCGGCGGCCAGCGCGAGCATCCGCTGCGCCAGCGCCTGGGTGTCGCCGTGCGGTACCAGGAACCCGGTCTCCCCGTCCCGGACCGACTCCCGGAGACCCGGACTGTCGGAAGCGAGCGCGGGCGTCCCGCAGGCCGCCGCCTCCACGTTCGCGATACCCCACCCCTCCTTCGGGCTGGGAAACACCAAGGCCCACGCCCGCCGCAATCGCCGGCGCTTCTCCTCTTCCGACACGAAGCCCAAGAACCGCACCCCCTCGCGGATCCCCAAGGAGCCCGCGAGCCGCTCCAGTCGCGCCCGGTCGTCGCCCTGGCCTGCCACCTCGAGCACCAGATCGGGGCGCGTGGCCCAGGCCAGCGCCAGCGCGCGCAGCGCGATCTCCACTCCTTTATAACGCTTGAGGCGCCCCACGTACAAGAACGTGGGGGCGTCCGCTCGAGCCACCGTGGCGTCCGGGGCATACCACTCCGCGTCGACGCCGGGATAGATGACCGTGACGCGCTCCGCCGCAATCCCCCGGCGCACCAGGTCGTCGCGGGTGCTCTCCGAAATCGCGTGGAACCAGGCGCGCCGATAGGCGCGCGGGATCGGCCGTTCGGCCGCCCAGACCACCGCCGCGATGGGCCAGCTCGCTTCGCGGAACGCAGTGGCGCCGAACAAATGCGGCACCAGCGCGCAGAACGGCCGGTCGGTGAGCCCGGCGAGAAAGAGCGGCAGCTTGTTGATGTCTTCGACCACGACGTCGTACCGGTTCACGGCGAGCAGCCGGCGCACGGCGGAGCGCGCCCGCAGGGCGAACGTGTGGCGGCCGCCGACGCGGCGCACGCGCATGCCGTCGAGCTCGGCTTCCGGCGCCGCGCCGGGCCAGCCACTCGAGACCAGATCGACGGTGTGCCCCTGGCGCGCCAGGCGACCGAAGATCTCGTGCAGGTGGATTTCCGCGCCGCCGGCGTGCGGATTCTCCCGGTCATTCCAGTTGACGAGCAGGATTCTCACAGGGCGCCCGACTCCCGCGCCACCGCGTCGAGCACGCCGTTCACGAACGCCGGCGCCTTCGCCCCGGCGAACCAATGGGCCAGCTTCACCGCTTCGTCGATCACCACGCGGGGCGGCGTCTCGCCCTCCTCGAGCTCGGCGAGCGCGAGCCGCAGAATGTTGCGCTCCACCACGCCCACCCGCTCGAGGCGCCAGTGCTCCGCGGCGGCGCCGACGCGCGTGTCGAATTCCGGAAGCCCGGCCAGCGCCTTCGCCGCCAGGTCGGCACCACGGTCGAATCCCGCGGGGGGGCGGCCGAAGCTCGTCGCGAGCCGGGCGACGACCGTCTCGATCGAGGGGTGGCCGGACAGGTCCCAGGCGTAGAGGAGTTGGAGCGCGCGCGCGCGAGCCTTAGTCTCGGGGCGCTGCACGGATGAGCTGGGCCAGGACGTCGGCCGTGGTGAGAGCAGCCTCGGCAGCCTCGTAGCCCTTGTTACCGGCCGCTCCGCCGGCCCGCGCCAGGGCCTGCTCCAAGTTCTCCGTGGTGAGGAGCCCGAAGCCGACCGGGAGCCGATGGGCGAGGGCCACGTTCCCGAGCCCGCGCGTCGCCTCGCCGGCGACGTACTCGAAGTGGGGCGTTTCGCCGCGGATCACACAGCCGAGCGCCACCAGCGCGGCGTAGCGCCCGCTCGCCGCCGCCGCCTCCGCTGCCACCGCCAGCTCGAACGCACCAGGCACCCAGATCACGTCGACCCGCGCGTCCGGCACGCCCTTCTCGCGCAGACACTGCCGCGCGCCTTCGAGCAGGCGGGTCGTCACGACCTCATTGTAGCGGCTGACCAGCACGGCCACGCGGACCTCACGCGGCGCGCGGGGTGATCCCTCGATCTCGGCCACGGTCAGTGCGTGAGCAGATGGCCGAGCTTGTCGCGTTTGACGTCCAGATAGGAGCGATTCTCGTCGGAGGGCGTCATCACGATCGGGACGCGCTCGACGATCTCGAGGCCGTAGCCCTCGAGCCCGACCAGCTTCATGGGATTGTTGGTGAGCACGCGAATGGAGGACAGCCCCAGATCGAGCAGGATCTGCGCCCCGATGCCGTAGTTGCGGAGATCGGGCTTGAAGCCGAGCTCGCGGTTCGCCTCGACCGTGTCATGCCCCGCGTCCTGCAGCTCATATGCCTTGAGCTTGTTCAGGAGACCGATCCCCCGGCCCTCCTGATCGAGGTACACCACGACGCCGCTCCCCTCCGCGGCGATCATCCGCATGGCGGACTGCAGCTGCCAGCCACAGTCGCACCGCCCCGAGCCGAACACGTCGCCGGTGAGACACTTGGAGTGCATCCGCACCAGCACCTTGGGCCGGTCCCGCACGTCCCCGTACACCAGCGCGATGTGCTCCGCCGGGTCCACATCGTTGCGGTAGCCGAGGATGCGGAACTCGCCGTAGGGGGTGGGCAGCCGCGCCTCGGCCACGCGATGCACCAGCCGCTCGTGGGCCAGCCGGTACGCCACGAGCTGCGCCACCGTAATGAACGAGAGCCCGTGCCGGGCCGCGACGCGCTCGAGATCGGGCCGCCGCGCCATCGACCCGTCGGCGTTCAATACCTCGCAGATCACGCCCGCGGGGTAGAGCCCCGCGAGGCGCGCCAGGTCCATGCTCGCCTCGGTCTGGCCGACGCGTTGCAGCACGCCCCCCGGCCGCGCCCGCAACGGGAACACGTGCCCGGGACGCCGCAGGTCGGCCGGCATCGTGGCGGGATCGATCGCGACGCGGATGGTCGCTGCGCGGTCGGCCGCGGAGATGCCGGTCGTCACCCCGAAGCGGGCCGCCGCGTCGATCGAGACGGTGAAGGCCGTCTCGTGCGCCTCGGTATTCTGCTCGGCCATCTGGGTGAGCCCCAGGGCCTGGCACCGCTCCGGCATCAGCGTGAGGCAGACGAGCCCACGCCCGTGCGTCGCCATGAAGTTGATCATCTCGGGCGTGACCGTTTCGGCGGCGCCGACCAGGTCGCCCTCGTTCTCGCGGGTTTCGTCGTCGGCGACGATCACCAGCTTGCCCGCGCGGATGTCCGCGATGGCTTGCGTTATGTTGTTGTGCGACATAGTTGCCTCACGTACTTCCCGAGCACGTCACCCTCCACGTGAACGCGATCGCCGACGCGGAGTGTTCCGAGCGTCGTATGCTCGCGCGTGAACGGGATGAGCGAAATCTGCACCGAGTCGGGACCCGGCAGATCGTTGATCGTCAGACTCACGCCGTCCACGGTGACGGCGCCGTGCGGAATCGAGATCTCCCGCACCGCCTGCGGCACACGCAGGTCGAAGACCCATGCGTCCCCGGCGCGCGCGACCCGCTCCACGACCGCGACGCCGTCCACGTGCCCCTGCACGATGTGGCCACCCAACCGATCGGTGGCGCGCAGGGCCCGCTCCAGATTCACCGGGCGGCCCACCGTGTATTCCCCGAACAGCGTCCGCCCCTCGGTCGTCTCCACCACATGCACGGCGAAACCACCCTTCAGCACCCGTTCGACCGTGAGACACGCGCCGTTGACGGCGATGCTCTCACCCTGCTTGACGCCCTTGTACGGAGCACGGATCGCGAGCGTCAACCCCGTTTCCCATTTCCCGTTACCCGCGTCCCGGGTCGCTTTCGCGATCCGTCCTACGGCACTCACGATCCCGGTAAACATATCCGCCTGTCCAATACCAATAATGTATCGGGGCCCAGGGCGCGGCGCTCCACGGCGATCCAGCGCGGGGCCGCCGCGAGCGGCGCCGCCACCACACCGGGAAAGGCCGGAACGGCGGCCTCGCCGAGCCAGACCGGCGCCTGCACCCAATAGAGGCGGTCCACCAGGCCGTCGACGAGCAGCTTGGCGCCGAGGGCTCCGCCCCCTTCGCACAGCACCGACTCGACCCCCGTCTCCCGGAGCTGGCGCAAGCCGTCGGCGAGCGAGCTGGGGCGGAACACGCGCACGCCGCTCTGCTCGAGCAGCGAGACACTGGCGGGCGGCGCGTCGGGCGACGACATGACCCAGGTGGGTACCTCGCGCGCCGTTTTCACCAGGTCGGCGGTGTGGTTGAGCATGGCGCGGCGGTCGAACACGACCCGCAGTGGTGGCTTGCGCGGCGTCACAGGACCGCGCACGGTGAGCTGCGGGTTGTCGCGCAGGGCCGTCATGCCGCCGACCGCGATGGCGTCGAAGCCCGCGCGCAGCCAGTGGACGTACTCCCGCGCCGCTTCGCCCGAGACCCAGCGCGAGCTGCCGGCGGCGTCGGCAATGCGGCCGTCGATCGACGTCGCCAGCTTGAGGGCGACGAAAGGCCGCTCCTCCTGCTCGCGCGCAAACAGGAAGGGAGCGTTGAGCGCGGCGGCGGCTTCGGCGAGCAGGCCGAGCGAGACGATCACGCCCTTGGCGCGGAGCACGCCCGCCCCGCCCCGCGCTTCCGGGTCAGGGTCTCGGACAGCCGCGACGACGCGCGCGACGCCCGCCGCGACGATCGCGTCGGTGCAGGGCGGCGTCTTGCCGTGGTGCGCGCACGGCTCGAGGTTCACCACGAGGGTGGCGCCGCGGGCCCGCGCGCCCGCCGCTTCCAGCGCCACGACTTCGGCGTGCGCGCCGCCGTACTCGGCGTGGTGGCCCTCCGCGACGACGCTGTCTCCCGCGAGCACGACGGCACCGACCAGGGGGTTCGGAGCAACGCGCCCCCAACCCCGGCGCGCGAGGTCGAGGGCGCGTTGCATCGCCGCCCGTTCGGGCGGTCGCTCAGAAGCCGAATCGGACGCCGAGCCCTCCGAAGACATGTCCCGCCTTGGGGTCGAAGCCGGAGAAGTTGGTGGAGAAATGCTGATCCTTCCCGGTTTGGAAACCTAATTCAGCCACGATCTTCACGACGGCGAAGCTCAACCCGCCGTTCACGAACGCCACCTCACGCGTGTTGTTCGGGTTGATGACGATCGTGTCTACGCTCGCCGGCGCGAGCGGGTTGTTGTGGAAGCGGATATTGGTCGCGCTCGAGGTATAGTGATCGACGCCAAGTCCCGCCGCCAGATCGAAGAGCACGAACCTCCAGCTCGCGACCGCCCGGTAGTTGTCGGCCCGCAGGTCCATGCTGAACTCGAACCGGTCCCCGGTGCCGAACGTCGGACCGAGGTTACCGTATTGGATGCGGGGCAGCGTGCGGTGCATCCAGCTCACCGAGAGCGCGGGGATCGGGAAGCTTCCGGCGAGCACGCCTACCCGCGCGCCATAGCCGATCCCGAGCGCCGCGCTGCCAACGCGCGTCGCGCTGGAATCCACCGACAGCCCCGACACGCCGCTGGTCGGCAGCACGACGGCGGACCCGAGCGCATCGATCGCGAGAAAGCCGCCCTTCCCCCGGACCAGGCCGAGCGCCGCTTCGACCACCGGCGCCGGGACGACGCCGTGGAAGCTCGACGGCACGGCGCTCTGGCTCGCGGAATCGGGGTTCGGGAGCGATGCCTTCACGCCGTTCACGCGCGCCGTGACCGACAGATGGCCGATGCCACCGAGCGCGCGGGCGGTGCCGAGGACGGGATTCCCGCCGCTGACGATCAGGCCGGCGAGCGGATGGAACGCCCGCACGGCATCGACCGCGGTGTTACACGCCGCGGTCGCGTTCGGGTCGGGCAGCGCGCACTGCGGCTCCTGCGCGGCGAGCGACGTGGCGCCCAGCATCACGACCAGTACTGACACGATATGACGCATACAGCCTCCTACCTTTTGGAGAACGTCACTCCCTTGGTCCCCGCCCGTATCTCCCCGACGATCCACGCCTCCACGCCGGCGCGCGTAGCGGCGGCGATCGCCGCTTCGGCGTCGTCGCGCCCGGCGACGGCGATCATGCCGATGCCGAGATTGAACA